>JAUVES010000029.1 GCA_030594675.1 Candidatus Nanohaloarchaea archaeon | reverse complement strand
TTCAACGAGGAGGCAGGAGAGAATAATACCCTTTTCAAAGACTGGTCAAGTTATGGTAATAATGGAAGTTGTACAGGTTCTACTTGTTCAATTTACACAACAGGAAAGTTCGGCAAAGGAATGGAGTTTGACGGGGTGGATAGTTATGTGGATTGTGGGAGTGGGGGTAGTTTGGATGTGGGAACTGGTGATTTTTCTGTTGATTTTTGGATGAAAAGCACGCAAACAGGTTCTACATTTAGGATTGTTCAAAAAAGAGGAACAGGACTAGCTGGAGCAAAAGGTGGATGGCAAGTGTCTAGAGCCAATGGAAGTGGAAGTGCTGATTGGGATAATACAGATTTTGATGATGGGGCAGGAAATTATGTAAGGATTAGTGACGATGGAAACCTTGATAATGCAATGGACGGCAACTTTCACCATTTAGTTTTTGTTTGGGTTGGTTCTACTGACACATTAACAGCATATATAGACGGAACGAATGCTGGTATATCAACTTCAACAGTGGGAACCGTTGGTTCAATATCAACTAGTAGAAACTGTGCCATCGGTGCTGCCTGGAATGATGCAGTTACGCAGTCTCAATGGTTCAACGGCACCATAGACGAAGTCCGCATCTACAACCGCGCCCTCTCCCCCGAAGAGATCAACGCCTCCTACAACGCAGGATTGCACAGATTATACCATAACTTCACCAACCTCGCCAACGGCAACTACACCTACACTGCCTACGCACAGGATCTAGCAGGAAACATAAACAGCACAGAGACAAGGAATGTCACAATAGACACTTCAGCAGACACATCACCAAACATAACAATTGAAGCACCACAGAACATAACATACAACACAGACACCATCTGGTTCAACGCAACAGCAGAAGATGCAGAGACTTATGTAGACTGGTGCGGCTACACTCTGGACCACCCGACAAGACCTGCGTGGTCAACATCATGGCAGTACAGCAGGAAGCTCACAGTCAACAACACAGGAAATTCAGGCAACCTCACAGACTATCAGGTGCTTGTCAACCTGACATCACTGAACTTCAATTTCTCCCGTGCCAACTCAGACGGCAACGACACGAGATTCACATGGCTGAACGGAACGATAGAGCAGAACATATCTTTCTGGATAGAGTCCTGGAACTCAACATCAGAAGAAGCCCTCATCTGGGCAAAGGTTCCGTATGTCGCACCAAACAAGAACGGGTATGTTTATATGTATTATGGGAATGCTGGTGCGGGAACGGAGAGCAACGGGACAGAGACTTTTATAAGAGTAATAGATGGAGACCAACCGGTTTTAGGAAGCTGGTCTCTTGACGAAGGTTCTGGAGGCACTTCCTATGATAAATCTGGACAGGGGGATGATGTAACAGTTAATAGTGCAAGTTGGACATCTGGGAAGTTTGACGACGCATTAGGTTTTAATGGAGCTAACCAGTATGTGACAATATCAAACAATGATGCTGTATTTAATTTTGTAGATAAACCTTTTACAATTGAAGCATGGGTAAAACTTAATGGCAATAACGGTGGAGTTCTGGAGTTCGGTGCTGTCTTTGATAGACAACAAGCTGGATTCGCTAATGGTTACCGGTTGGATTATACAACCACCAGCAAGCACTGGAGGTTTTTGGGAAGCACTAACTTAAACACTAACGAATTTACTATGACTACAGGAATATGGTATCATATAGTTGCAGTTTCAAATAGTAGCTACGCCTGGTTTTATATCAATGGTAGCCTATGGGATGAGGGCAACTATGCGTCAGGTAATAATTACAATGTAGCTCCAAGAATTGGAAATGCTCAGAATCTTGGTGCTGATTGGAACGGCGTAATTGATGAAGTCCATCTTTACAACAGAATTTTATCTGCCGATGAAATTTCAGATTTATACAATAATTATGGCTATACCACGACGAATTACCCTGGCAGAGTATTAATCCGATCCTACACCCCCACCGAACCCACCACAATCATCGGCACAGAAGAAGGCACATACATCACAATGTCAAACGACACAGCGACGCACTTCTACGCATCCAACACTCTTGCAGAAGGCTACTACTCAGCAACCTTCCGCTGCAACGACAGTGCCGGCAACATCAATACAACAGGTGCATTGTCTTTTACAGTTGATACAACAGCACCATACATAGAGTTTGTCCCCCCCACCCCTGACGACGGCAACACCACAAGCAATGACTACGTATATATCAATGTAACGGCAACAGACGCAAACGACATCACCGCTTTCGTCGACTGGAACAGGTCCTTGGTTGGCTGGTGGAGGTTCAACAATAACACTGTTCTTTCCAACGGCACAGTGTATGATAATTCTACCTGGAATAATCACGGCACTATGATTAATTTCACTTCAAATACAACGGTTACCGGGAAATTTGGGAGAGCATTAGAGTTTGACGGGGTGAATGATTATGTGGATGCGGCGAGCGGAGATAGTTTAGATTTTGGAACTAATGATTTTTCAATAGAAGCTTGGTTTAAATCAAACCAAACTGTAAATACAAATTTTGTAAACAGAGTATATACTGTAACTGGACAGGGTTATGTTTTACAATTTTCTTCTGTCAGTGCTGGAAAAATTCATCTAAGAATTAATAATATAAGGTATGGTGAGACCAATAATATTTATAATGATACTAATTGGCATCATGTTGTTGCAATAAGAAATGGAACAATGGTTTATATTTATGTTGATGGTTTGCTTGACGGAAGTGAATCTACAGGAACTTTAAAAGATGTTACCGTGAGTGAACCACTTATGATGGGAGATCGATGGACAGGTGGGACTAATTATTTCAAAGGCACAATCGACGAAGTAAAAATATGGAACCGTGCCCTCTCCCACGAAGAAATCAACGCTTCTTACAACGCAGGACTTTACAGATTAGAAACTAATTATACCAACCTCGCAGACGGCACCTACGATTACACAGCATATGTCCAAGACTTAGCAGGCAACCTAAACCAGACCGAAACAAGGACTTTGACGATAGACACAATAAATCCGCAAATAGAATTCGTAGACCCAACACCAGACCTTGACGAATACATAAACGAAGACTTCACATACATCAACGTCACAGTTTCTGATGCAGTCAGCCCCAACAACATCACCGCCTTCATAGACTGGAACAACTCATTGGTCGGTTGGTGGAGATTTGACAATTCATCAGACTTTACAGATCATTCCACACATTCTAATGATGGAACAAACAGTGGCTCAACATATACGACCAGCGGCAAGTTCGGCGGGGCGAGAAGCTTTGATGAGGATTATGTAGATTGCGGTGATGATGAGAGTTTGGATATAACTAATAATCTTACCATTGATGTATGGATGAAGCCGGCAAACATTACCTATGGTGTTATAGTTGGAAAAAAACCATGGGATATTAGTGCTGGGTACAGACTGGAACTGGGGGGTTCAACTCCGCCACATTATATTGGGCTGCATGTGAATGGTACAGTTAATGGGAAATGCTGGTCAACTTATCAAGATTGGACAGCTGGGACTTGGTATCATATCGTTGCAACATTTGCCGATGGTACTTGCAAATTTTACCTTGATGGCGATTACTTGAATGATGATTCAGTAACTCCGACTTTCATTGAGCCCAGTACGGAGAAACTGGCTATTGGTGGCAGAAGTGCGACTACTCCTGGCTATTATTTCAACGGCACCATCGACGAAGTAAAAATCTGGAACCGAGTCATCACCCCCGAAGAAATCAACGCCTCCTACAACGCTGGACTTTATAGATTAGAGACTAATTACACAAACTTAGCAGACGGCACCTACGATTACACCGCCTACGCACAGAATCTAGCAGGCAACATCAACAGTACTGAGACAAGGACAGTGACAATAGACACAACAAACCCGGAAATAGAATTTGTAGACCCAACACCAGACCCTGACGAAAACATAAACGAGGACTACGTCTACATCAACGTCACAGCGACAGACACCAACAACATCACCGCATTCATCGACTGGAACAGGTCATTGGTCGGTTGGTGGAGGTTCAATCTAGAGTCCGGCGAAAACGACACCTTCGCAAGAGACTGGTCAACCTACGGCAACAACGGAACAATCTACAACACTAATCCGGGCATAGACAACTGCACAGGCAACTGTTCCGGCTGGACAACAAGCGGCAAATTCGGAAAAGCAATGAACTTCGATGGAGTAAATGATTATATTGAAACACAAAATAATTTTGGTACTGTAGGGAGTACTCCCAGGACTGTAGCAGTGTGGTTTAAACCAGGCAATAAAAATGCGTATCAGACTTTATTTGGTTATGGAGCTTGTTCAAGTGGAGAAGAGTATTCTTTAACTTATGATTTGGGAACTTATGGAGTAGATGAGGGAATAAGGTTTACTGGCTGGGGTGGTGCTTATGATGCTGATAGCAGTGCTAATGTAATTACAAGAGGTCAATGGAATCATGTTGCAGTTACTTATGAAGGTGGAAACGGAGTAGTAAGAGTATATGTAAATGGTGTGTTAAATGGTTCTGCGACTATGACTTTGAGTACTGTTGACTCACCTGCGCGTATTGGAGATTCCATAGCATGTGATATTTATCAGGAACATTTCAACGGAACAATCGACGAAGTAAAGATATGGAACCGCGCCCTCACCCCCGAAGAGATCAACGCCTCCTACAACGCAGGATTATACAGATTATACCACAACTTCACCAACCTCGCAGAAGGTACCCACACATACACCGCCTACGCACAGGATCTGGCAGGAAATATTAATGAGACAGAGACAAGGACTGTGACAATTGATACAGTGAACCCTGACATCTACTTCGTCCCACCCACCCCTGACGACGGCAACATCACAAGCAATGACTATACATACATCAACGTCACAGCAACAGACGCAAGCAACATCACTGCCTTCATCGACTGGAACAACTCTCTGGTCGGGTGGTGGAGGTTCAATAGCGACACTGTTCTTTCCAACGGCACAGTGTATGATAATTCTACCTGGAACAATCACGGCACTATGATTAACTTCACTTCAAATACTACTGTTACCGGGAAATTTGGGGGTGCTGTAGAATTTGACGGGGATAATGATTATATCAACATCCCTTATAATGACAGTCTTAATATAACTAAATACACAGACGAATTCACTTTAGATGCATGGATTTATGCACTAGAGCCAGAAACACACCTTATGATTATTAGGACGGGTTATGGTTTGGCTATTGGTGTTGATAATCAAGTAGCTTTCACACCAAATGGTATGGATTGGTATAATGCTTCAGTAAGTATTTCCCAAAGTAAGTGGTATCATATAGTAGGAACTTATAGTACGACAAATCTTGCTAATCTCTATGTGGATGGTCAGAAAGCAAATGGATGGAGATGTAATGGCTCAACATGTAATTCTTATGATATAGATAATTGGGGTACTCCTAATGAAACATATATTGGTTCTCTTTATGCAGAGGGGCTTGGTATTGCTGCATGGCCTAATGGTGGTGCTTATCATTTCAACGGCACAATCGACGAAGTCCGTATCTACAACCGCGCCCTAACCCCCGAAGAAATCAACGCCTCCTACAATGCAGGACTGTACAGATTAGAAACAAACTTCACCAACTTAGACGACGACATTTACACCTACACAGCCTACGCGCAGGACCTGGCAGGGAATGTGAATCAGACCGAGACAAGGACAGTGACAATTGACACAGTGAACCCCGACATATACTTCGTATCACCAACACCGAACCCAGACGAATACAGGGATGAAGATTACACCTACATCAACGTCACAGCAACAGACACCAACAACATCACAACCTTCATTGACTGGGACAACTCATTAGTTGGCTGGTGGCGATTCAACAACGAAACCGACTTCACAGATTATTCAACATATGGGAACGATGGAACAAACGGCGGTTCAACATACACAGAGGACGGTTACTTCGGCGGAGCGAGAAGTTTTGACGGTTCAAATAATATTTATGTGGGGGGTAATTTATTTGATAATCATACAGGTACTTTTGAAATATGGGCAAAAAATAGTAATTTGAGTGGTCGACAAGGTCTTTGGCATGTAGGTACTGGCGCTGGGTGGGGTCCCGGACCAGAATTTAATTTAGTAAAAGATACGGATAATATGTTAGAATTAAATAATTGGAATGATGGAATTCATATAGATGGCCAAATTATAGAAGCAGATAACTGGTATCATTTTGTGTCTATATGGGATAATACTAATGCATATCTTTACATTAATGGTGTATTACATGGGTCTGATATTTGGTCCGGAACATTAAATAATACAATATCATCTTGGGATTATTTTTATATTGGTCAAGTGTCTTCTAATCGTAGATGGAAAGGTTTATTGGACGAAGTCCGCATCTGGAACCGAGCCCTCTCCCCAGAAGAAATCAACGCCTCCTATAATGCAGGCCTTTACAGATTATACCACAATTACACCAACCTCGCAGACGGCACCTACAACTACACAGCCTATGCACAGGATCTGGCAGGGAATGTCAACAGCACCGAGACAAGAACTGTTACGATAGACACAGTGAATCCTAACATCTACTTCGTACTACCTACACCAGATCCCGACGAATATAGGAATAAAGACTACGCCTACATCAATGTCACAGCAACAGACACCAACAACATCACCGCCTTCATCGACTGGAATAATTCGTTGGTCGGCTGGTGGAGGTTCAATAATGAATCCGGCGAGAATAATACTTACTTCAAAGACTGGTCAATCTATGGGAACAACGGGACATGTACAGGAACTAATTGCTCGAATTATACGACAGGCAAGTTCGGGAAAGGTATGGTGTTTGATGGTGTGAATGACTATGTTGATGCAGGGGAGGATAGTAGTTTGCAAATTTCTAATTTTACGATATCACTTTATGCAAAATTTAATGACTTATACAGGCAACCATTGGTAACAGAGTATTTTGATAATGATAATTATGATTTTGAATTGACAACTACTTCAAGTAATGCATTACTTGGTGGAATACGCTCTGAGGGAGCCGATGAGTTTACGGGAACTTATGTTATTAATACAGGAAAGTGGTATCATTTATGTCTCACTTTCGATGGACCAAATTTTAGATTGTGGGTGGATGGAATAAATGTTGCATCAAAAACAGATATGACATTTTCTCCATCAAAAATCGGAACGATATACATAGGTTACAATCCGAGTTGGCATGGTTTTGAAGCAAGATATTTCAACGGCACAATCGACGAAGTAAAGATCTGGAACCGCGCCCTCTCCCCCGAAGAGATCAACGCATCCTATAATGCAGGCCTTTACAGATTAGAGAC
>JAUVES010000055.1 GCA_030594675.1 Candidatus Nanohaloarchaea archaeon | reverse complement strand
GATGGAAAACAAAGTTCATTTGTATTTCTACATGAATTAGGAAAGAAAATTGGAATTGAAGGAAAAGTTAAAGATGAAATTGTTGCATATGTGAAAGAATATACTAAATTTTTCGATGATTTTTTTTGTGATTCAACTAATCCACGGCTTCCTTCTGTATTCAAAGAACAAAAAGAAAAGGAAATAGAAATGTATAAAAATTGTTTAATTGATAAATTCAGAGAAGAAATGAGACCTCCGATGTTGAATGGAGATTATGTATTCATTGATATTTTCGCTCATTTGGCTACTGATGAGGGCAAGTTAGATTTGATTGATTATGCAAATAAATATTATGACAGCAAATAATCTTGAGTTTGAATAATCTTTCTATTAACTCAAAATTGAAATTTTTAAGCTCTAAAGATTATATCAAAAAAACAATTCACTCACAAAAACCATGTAGCAAATCTCTGAGTCATAGAAAGGCCTGAAAAGCTGTACTGTATCTTTAAATCCTCAGAATTGAAAGGAATCTCAAAAATAACAGGACCATAAATTTCATTACCAGAATAAACTTTCTCATATCTAGGCAATCCATCATAACCCTCATATCTTATCGGGTCATATATATACCCATCACCAGTTATCAGTATAATCCGTCCATATCCCATATACATAGATGAAGTATGTTTATTCAGGACAGAGAAATCAGCAATGATAAACACTTTACCTGCCATAGGATAATCAGTCATCTCAGTCCCATTCTCAACTGCCTGATAAGTATAGTTTGACACTATTTCAAATGAATGGAAAGTGACATCTAACAATTCTGTCTCAGCAGTACCTCCAAGAGATACTACAACTTCCCCTGCTACAGGAAGATAAGTATCATCCTCTACTTCAGGTTCCGGTAGAGGCTTATCAGGAATATCTACAGGCAGATCAGGTACAGGTAAAGGATCAGGCTCAGAAATATCCTGAGATCTGTCAGGCACTGCATCAGCACCATCTCTTCCAATATCATCATAATCTGCAGAATCAGATACATCCTTGGAAAAAGAAAAATCTACATCCTTAACATTTATTAAAAATATAATAAGCAAAAGAAAAACAACAGCATAGATAATATATTTCTTCTCAAATTCAACTGTAACCTTTCCGGATAGGGCAGAGTCCTTTGCTTTGCCCTTTTTATCATTCTTTCCGACAGCCATACATATTATTGGCAGTAGCGGCTTTATATATTTAACTTATATATTTAAGCTTGTAATCAAAAAGATATACATTTAAATACGTTCTGGTAGTAATATATATATCTCCTATCCAAAAAGGGTAATCCAGATGATATTGGTTGTAGACACAAACATAATAATATCAGCCTTAATTAAAAATCGTCATTCAAGAAAAATAATCTACTCAGATAATCTCGAACTCTACACCCCAGAATATGTCCTTCAGGAAATATATAATATTAAGGATAAAATGATAAAAAGGACAAAAAAATCAGAAGAAGAAATAGATACCATACTTGAACTTTTTCTTCAGAAAATAGAATTGATTCCGGATGAAAAAATAGAACCATACATGAATTACAGCATTGAAATAATGGAAAATATAGACATCAAAGACTCACCAATATTAGCATGCGCACTGGCAATACTTAATAACGGCGGCATCTGGACGCAGGATAAACATTTCTATAAGCAGACGGAAGTCAAAGCATGGAATACAAAAGAATTACTATTTTACCTAAATGGGTACCAAACTAAAAAATCTAAAACTTCCTGCCCTCTCGCATAACATCAAGAAGCATCTTCCTCTCAGCCCGCGCAACAATATACTTAGAAACTTTCATCTTATCAGCAGGGACAACAATAGCATCAACACCGAATTCTACAAGTCTTTCCACAATATCGGGATTATCTAAAAAAGAGCCGCCGACATTGACAAAGATATTACTATCCTTATAGTCCTTGATAATCATCTTTATCATCTTAAGCACACCCGGATGCTTTGCATCAAAATGCTTCCGAACTCTCGGATTTGCCGTGTCGACACCAAGCATATGCTCAGCAATCCTGTCACAGTCAACAAAGACAAAATCAACTCCAGCTCTCGCAAAATCTACAGCAATAAGACCTGCCGCAGGTGATTCAATACTTATGCCTACATGCATCTTTGCAGCATCAATGCCGCACTCGGAAAAAATCTGCTTAACCTCAGACACCTGTCCTGGGTGATGCACAAAAGGAAGAAGTATCTCAATATTATCATACCCTTTAAGCACAAGATTATTAAGCGCTTTAAGCTCTGCCTTAAAAAGTGCAGGAGAATCAAGGCTTCTTCGTATCCCTCTCCAGCCAAGCTTAGGATTGACTTCACCTTGTTCATGATCTCCATCAGGAAGCTTTCTAAGGGTTGATGTCTGCGCACTTAAAGTTCTGAAAGCCAGAGGTTTGGGATATACAGACTCAACAAGCGGCCCAAATTTTGTCTCAATATATTTTATAAGCTCATTTTCCATACCTTCAGAAAGTACTTTATCAGGATGTTTGCCAAGATTCAAAAGCACAAGCTCAGAAGGTAGAAGGCCAATCCCATCAAAAAGAGTCTCCGGTTTCTGCAAAGAACTTGCTAAAACTTTGACTTTTGTGCCTGTAATCATCTTTTGAGGGTCTTCTTCAATCATATTTTTCACATCATTCAGATCAGGTGCTTTACCTTCATCATGAGCATCTGCATCAGTAAAGGGATGTTCCTCTTCATTGCTGCCTGCACTGATAGAAGATACTTTAGTTTCCTGCTGCCCAACTTCCGCAGGAACACGCTCTCCCACACCATCACCTTCAGGAAGTATAGCAGATGCACCACCAGATTCCATACCAGTCTTTAGCTCAGGAACTGGCACCTCACCTAAATCTTGTGATGATTGATTTAAATCATTTTGCAAAGGAGCACCCTTAAGATAAATCTTCCCTGAAGTGGCATCAGCAAAAATTCTGCTTCCTTCCTCAATCATTTCGCATGCATCAGAACAGTTCACAACAATAGGGACATCAAGTTCCCTGCACAATATCGACATATCAGAAAGCACACCGCCACTTTCAACAATAACACCGCCAACCCTGTTCAGCACAAGTATTGACGCAGGCTCAAGAGAAGGCGCAACAAGAATATCTCCTGCCTTAATCTTTGCAATATCAGATACATCATGCACCTTCCTTGCAACACCTTCAGCTCCGCCGCTGCATGCACCAATCCCTCTGAATAACAAATCCCCGGAACTATCAGATACAGGCTTGATTGGCCTGTCCATCGTAAGAATTCTTGAAACATTAACAACATACAGCTTATCTCTCTTGCAGACCCATTCCATATATATAGGCATCTTCATAACAGTTTCAACATTCTTTGCCATATTAGATATCAAGGCAATCTCATTTCCATTAAGTGATTGCGAATTTGTAAGCTCAGGAGATATTTTCTCCTTGATGACATCACCGCTGACTGCATGCTTGACAAGCTTCCATTCCTTGGAATTTATTTTCTTGCCTTTTAAGATTGTTGAGCTCTTTTCAACAATAAACACATCAGGAGTTATCTCACCACCGCAGGCAAGGCCGGAGCCAAAACTGCTCTCAATAACTATTTCATCAGCATTATTTGTAAGGGGATTTGCCGTAGTGCACACACCGGATTTCTCACCATCAATCATCTTCTGGATAATTACACCTACAAAAATATCCTGTCCACCATTATACTTCTGCCTTGCAAATATAGCCTCATCACTGTATAACGAAGCCCAGCACTCCTTAAGCTTATCTTTAACTCCCTGGAACCCGCCAACATACAGGTATGAAGGATAAAACCCTTTGAACAATATCTTCTTAGAACCGCTGGTAAACACACTCGATCGCACTGCAACCAGCGCCTCACTCCCTCCTGCATTTATAGAGCCAAGCTTGTCAGCATCAATATTTTCCATACCTTTGCTGACACTCATAGAACTATAAGCAGCCTTTAATTCAAGATTAAGCTTATTTGGGATTTTTCCTGAAAGTATCACATCACGGACTTTCTTTGATTTCTCCGCAAGTTCTTCAGGCCCGCATCCGCCAATATTTTCCAAAAGCCCGGAAACCGACTCAATAGCACCATTCTCCTTCAGAAATTCATTAAATCCCGCATTAGTCACCACAAAGCCATCAGGAATTGGAACGCCAGCACCTGAAAGATCAGAGAGTACAACAGCAGTTACCCCTGCTTTTTCTGCAGAGCCGGAAGAAACACTTGCAAGGCTTACAACAAATTCCATAGTATAAATAGAACCTATATTTATAAAAATATTCACAGACAATTAAAGAAAAAAACAGAATCATTTTACCTTTTTTCCTGTCTTATACATATTTACAAGCAATATAGCTGCATAAGGATAAATCAGAACCATAAAAATAACAAGTAGGCCTGTAGCAAGCAATATCAGAATATTTCCGATATATGCATTTATCTCAGCAACATATAATCCCAGAGTAAAAAGAGATCCGGCACTAAGAAAGACGAAAAGAAGACACAACAAAACAAGCAGGATAGTTCCAAGTACAATGCCGGCATTAACCCTGAAGAATGCAGCACTCTTCTTCAATGCAGCAAACCCGTCAGCCTTATCAATAACAATAATAGGATATGAAAACACAAATGAAAACTGCACAAGCGCAGCAGCACAGAAAAGCACAATAGCTATCAAGAGATACACAAAAGAAAAAATAGGAGGATAATAGCCAATAATAACCTCAACAACAGACAATAAAACATACATGATTGCCTGTATAGCAATAAATGCCTTGACCAGTTCAAAAAAGTAATTTTCAATTCCTTTGGCTATATCTGAAAGCTTAATCTTCATATTTCGCATTACAGATATAGCATAATAGAGGCCGCTAGAAAAGATAGTAAGTATAAAACTGATAACAAAATGTACCAAAAACCCCCCAAAAGACCACTCATTACTATATACCATTCCCGTGGGAACAACATTGACAATAGTAAAAAACAGCTGGATAACAATAACAATGGTCCAGAAAGCAAGGCCGATCAGAAAACACTTGCCAAGATTGCTCTTAAAAACAATATATGATTTTTTCATAAGGTCTGTAATCGCCGAAATTGTCATAACGCATCAATCAGATAAAAAATACTGCATCATTATAATAGATAATACCCATATATAAAACTTAAGAATAAAAAATAGAACAACATGCAAAAAGCAATATTTATAGGACGGTTCCAGCCCCTTCACA
>JAUVES010000111.1 GCA_030594675.1 Candidatus Nanohaloarchaea archaeon | reverse complement strand
CCCTGTGCCTTTGCCATTGTCTTTTTGCATCTGGGGCAGTTCCTGTTCTTCTTTACTGCTTTTCCGTCCTTTACCTCGTAAAGCTTTCCTGCCTGAACATTAAAATGCTTTTTTCTGCCTTTTTTTACTGTCTTTTTTGCCATTGAGATTCACCATTATTCTTTTTTACAAGGCGACTGCCTTGAGGCGTAAGCGACATTCACATCTACGATGTGAAGTCACTGTTTTTATTATCTGTAGTTTATTCTTTTTTGGATTCTGTTTTCTTTTCTTCGGATTGTTTTTCTTCCTTTACTGCTTCTGGTTTAGCTTCCGGAGCCTCTTCTTTTTTATCTTCTGCAGGCTTATCTTCTGAAGTCTCTTTCTTTTCAGCATCAGGTTTTGTTTCTTCTTTGGCTTCTTTTACAGGTTCTTCTTCAGTTGGTTTTGCTTCCGGTGCATCTTCTTTTGGTTTCTCTTCTGGTGCATCTGTCTTATCTTCTGCAGTAGCTTTTGGTTCTTCTGTGGCTTTTTCACCTTTATCTTCATCTTTTTTATCTTCAACTTTTCTTACTGCTTTCTTGTAGACTTTTGCAGTTCCTTCGCATTCCAGAGCACTGTATTTTTGGTGTATTGATTTAATTATTATTTTTGCCTGGTCAACTTTTAATGTTTTTGAAAGTTCCAGAAGCACCTGCTGTTCGCTTGGTGTTGCTCCGGTATGCATAATCTTGAATCTTATGTCTTTCCTGTCCAGCAGGAGATTTTCGTCTGTCTTAGTTATGTCTATTTTCATATATACCACATTTTATAGTACTTTCAGTGCGTATTTTCCCGGCAGCTCGAAGCCTACCTTTCTTGCTATATCGCAATCGGGGTCAAATATTATGATTATGCTTTTCCAGTTTTTTGTAAGCTCTTTGCTCTTGCATACAGGGCATTCGCTACCTTCTACAAGCCTTTTGCATATCTTGCATGCACTTTCCATATCTTATGCACCTTCTTTCTTTTTTGCGCTCTTTTTTGCGTCTTTTTCCTCTTCAATCCATCTGAGTGCGCCAAGACCAGGCTGCCTCATGGTGATGTTTATCTTGTTTACATCGCCTTTATTTAGGCTTACTGCTATTATTCTTGCCTTTACATCATCATCTATTTTAAGTATTCTTTTTGTGTCTCTTGCAGCGAGTACTTTTGATGTTTCCTCAAAGCTTACATAATCATTTATTACCTGTGATACATGGCAGAGACCATCAATTGGGCCAAACCTGACAAAAACACCGAAATTTGTTATGTCAACAACTTCGCCTATTATTATCTCGTGCAGCTTTGGTGTGTAGACGAGCGCTTCAAATGATATGGTGTAATATACACCTGCATCTTCAACATGAATCTTTCCTTCCCCAATGTCTAATGTCTTGTTTATTGCAAGGATGACACCTACGTCTTTTATCACCCTGTTCTCGTACCTTTCTGCAAGGCTTTTCCTTACTGATTCGTTTACATCAAGACCAATGTATTTTGGCGGTACCCGTATTGAATCCTCAAATTTTTGAATCTGAAACATTTTATCTTCCTCTATTTATGCTGTGCATATTGTCAGGTATAGAACTACAGTCTGATTAATATAAGAATATTAATGGAATATCTTTTTAAAGATTGTGGGTGTTTTTGATTGTTTGCCTGTTTTGCATCTGTCTATGACTTTACCTATAGATTTTATCTGCTGCTTTTCAAGAAGAAATATTAGTAATGCTTTACTTCTCCATCTTGGAATAGGGGCGCGTATGCGGCGAGGAAAATTACTGGCTCTTTTCCTATGTTCTTTATCCCGTGAATCTCTCTGTCTTTGAATGAGATGTGTATCGGGTTCTCTGCGCTTGTCCTGTATTCTTCTGTCTTTATCTTGCCTTCTTCAACTGTCTTTAGCTCGATGTGACCTTTCTGATTGAATATGAACATCTCGTCGCCTTTGTCCGGCCTTTCATGGTAATGTGTCTTAAGCTCCTGGTCAGGGAATAGTTTTGCGTAGATGAATCCCATGTTTTTCAGGTCAAGATTTTCGCTGTATCCTATCCATATATTTTCCTTTTCGTTAAGTGTCCATTTTATGTCTATGAATTCAGTTATTGTTGGCATATATATTACCTCTTATTTTTATTTCATCGCTTTCTCTAAGGGAGGCACTATCTGCTTTTTTCTTGACAGGACTCCAGGGAGGTACATCTGGTTATCTTTTATCTCTTTTTTGAAGGTCTTTGCTATATTTTCTGTGCTGTTGCCTCTTATGAATGCGATGCAGTCTTCTTTTATTATGTCTGTGAGAAGAACCAGTATGGTGTCCAGATCTCTTTGCTCTCTCATGCTGTCCATCACTTTTAAGAATTCCTGCTTTCTTTGCTTTAATTGTGTTGTGTCTACAGTCTCTACCTGCGCGATTCCTATCTTCTTTCCGCCAAGGTCGTATTCTTTGTAGTCTGTGCTTATTATCTCTTGTATTGTCTTTTCATCCCACCCGGACTTTGCGTTGAATATCTCTATCCCGAAAGCTTCTGTGTCTTCTATATCTGCTATCGGTGCCAGCTTTTGTGCCATGCCTATGTCTTTTTCTGTTGTTATAGGAGACTTGAAGATTACTGTATCTGAGATTATTGCTGCCAATAACAGGCCTGCTATCTCTTTTTTTAATTCTATGCTGTTTTTGAAGTACATATCTGCAATTATTGTGCAGGTGCTGCCTACCGGCTCTATATGGAATGGTATCGGTGTTGCCTGCACGAAATTTATATTGTGGTGGTCAAGGACTTCCACAATCTCTCCCTTGTCCATGTTTTCGGGCCTTTGCTTAGGCTCTGTGTGATCTACAAGAATTACTTTCTTTCCTTCTGCATCTTTGAGAAGCTGTGGTGGTTTTGTTTTGAATTTTTTCAGTATGAATCTTGTCTCGTCATTTATATCTCCTGTTCTTGCAGGTATTATGTTTTCTGTTTTTCCTGTTTTCTTTTTTAGATTTGCATATGTTATGGCTGCACAGATAGAATCTGTGTCAGGGTTTTTGTGTCCTGTTATGTAGATTGTCATTATTATCACTCTTGTTTCAAGGCGACTGCCTTGAGGCGTGAGCGACTTCACATCGCAGATGTGAAGTCACTATCTTAGTAATTGGTGTGAAGTCACTGTTTTTTTTCAAGGAGTATTGCGGATATTTTAGTTCACTTTCCTGGTGATACTTGTAGAATTACATAAAGACTTTCTTATTGCCGAGAACCCAGTATTCTGCTTCTTCGCCTTCTTTGATCTTGTCTTTCATATCGCCTTCTATCTGGATGTCAAAAGTCTCGTAAGTTTCCATGTCCATGACCTGTGCTGTTGTTCCTACAATTGAGAGAATCTGGCTGTTTCTCTTGTCTATCATAGGGGAGAATAACCTGTGGCCTGCAGGTGTTATATGAACTCTTTTCTTGTTGTCTAAGACACCTACTGCCTCTATCCTGCATTTTGCCTCCCCATGCTTTCCAGGTTTTGATATCTTGTTATCCAGCACTTTGCATGCTACCTCTTCAAGTATGATGTAGTTTCCTTTTTTTGCGTCTCTTGCATTTATCTGCTTGCTTTCCATATTATTTCACCTTTATTTTTTTGTA
>JAUVES010000026.1 GCA_030594675.1 Candidatus Nanohaloarchaea archaeon | reverse complement strand
TGGCAAGGAGGTTGCTCTTTTCTGTGGTCTGTCTAATCTTTTCTTTTTCTGTTATTGTTGGAGTCTCTTTTGTTTCTTCTTCCTGTTTCATAAATACTGATTTTGGTTTTTGAGATATATAAATTTTCTTAGAAGTATCTTTTCACATTCCTGAAATGCAGCTTTGCATATTTTTCAGGGTCAAGACCTTTTTCTTTTATCTTTTTCAGCGCATCTTTTACATGTGTGCTGCCTTTTGGTAGTTTGAATCCTGCTTTTTCTGATAATCTTTCAAGCTGGTCAAGGCTTCTTTCCCTTGCAAGTATTGATGCGGCTGCAACTTCTGTGTATCTTGATTCTGCTTTTGTCTCTGTTTTTGCATTCTTGATATTTATTCTTGCACCTGGGTACTGGTCTATTATTATAAGATTTGCGTCTCCTAGCTCTTTTATCGCTCTTGTGTGCATGGAATTGAGAAGAGAGGTTGTGTTTTCTGTATATTGATTATATGATTCCGGCATCTTTTCATAGATGTAGTAGCTGTCTTTTCCAAGAATATTTTTAATCTTTGCTGCAAGTTTTATTATTACTGTATCTGTTATCTCTTTTGAGTCCCTGACATCTATCTCTTTTAGCTCTTCCCTTTTTTTGTCATCAGCTTTGACTGAAGCGACTATAATACCTCCGAAAGTGTCGCCTTTCAGGCTTTCGTCAGAGCCGATTATTGTTCCTTTTGTCTCTTTTTTTCCTGCGGTGTTATTTTTCTTTATCTTTCCACCAAGAAATTCTGCCATGAACTGTGTATAGTCTTTCTTTGCCTGTATCACTGTCTTTCCTGACCTATAGCAGATTATTAAGGTGTCATCGCTTTTGAGGCGCATCTCTTCATAAAGATTTGTTGCATGAATTTTTTTGAATCCTTTTTGGAGCAGAAGCTGTATCTTATCCTTATCTGCGCCTGCCAGTGATATTGTTGCGTGTTCCATTCTGGTTTACCTAAAGATTTTCCAGTGCGCTGTCAATCTTTTCTTTTAAGGCATCTTCTGGAAGTGCGCCAACTATCCTGTCTTTCTCTTCGCCGCCTTTGAAGATTATCATGCACGGGATACCCTGTATGAAATATTTTGCTGCAAGATCCTGGTTTCCATCTACATTAAGCTTTGCGAATTTCAGCTTTCCATCATATTGCTCTGAAAGCTTTTCAAATATTGGGTCGATCATCTTGCACGGTCCGCACCATTCTGCCCAGAAATCTACTATCACTGGTATATCGCTTTTCAATACTTTATCTTCAAAGTTGCTGCTGTCTACTTTTATTTCTGCCATATATTTCACCTAATTCATGATTATTCCTTTATGAATTTTGATGCAGAATCTGCTGCTACTGCACCTTCAGCTCCTGCTGTTATTATCTGCCTAAAGAAATTGGAGTTTGTGGTTATGTCGCCTGCTGCAAAGATACCAGCTGTGTTTGTCCTCTGCGCTGCGTCCACTTTTATGTATCCTGCGTCGTCAAGCTCTATGCCCAGTTCTTTTGCCATAAGGGTTGTCGGTGTGGATCCTACTTCTATGAATACACCGTCTAATTCTATCTTATCTTCTTTTCCTGTGACTATATTTTTTGTAATAAGCCCGTCTACTATCTTATTTCCTGTGATGCCTGTTGGGACTGTATCTAATATGAGTTCTATGTTTTTTTTCTCATTTACTCTGGTCAGTTTTATTGGCTCGCCCCTGAACTCCTGTCTCCTGTGGATTAAGTATACTTTCTTTGCCAGGGCTGCAAGGTATAAGGTTGCTGAGAGGGCTGCATCTCCCCCTCCTATGACTGCTATTGTCTTCTCTTTGAAAAATGCGCCGTCACAGGTTGCGCAGTAGGAGACGCCGCGACCGAGGTATTCTTCTTCTCCCGGGATGTTCAGCTTTCTTGTGGTTGTGCCGAGAGCGAGGATGATTGTTTTTGCTTCATAGATTTTTCTGCCTGCAATTATTCTGAATGTGTTGTCTTTTTTATCTTTTTCAAATCTTTCTGCTTCGCCGAAAATTGTTTCTACACCTTGTGACTTTGCATGGTCTTCAAATATTTTCATAAGTTCAAGACCTGATATTGACTTGAATCCCGGATAATTTTCTATTAAGTGGGCATCTGAGGCCTGACCGCCAAGTTTCTGGCCTATCACCAGTGTCTTTAGGTTTGCTCTTGCGGTGAAAATTGCAGCTGAAAGCCCTGCAGGACCGTTTCCTACGATTATAGTATCATATTGCATGAGTACCAACTTTTGTCTATATTTTTGGAATAAACAATATAAGCTTATTAGATAATTTGGTTTTTTTAATAAAACTTTTTTATATGACAAGCACTAAATATTTGTATGCAAGTCTGTAAGTTTTGTGGAAAATTCATTCTAACCAGTTATAATCAGCATCTTGCAATAGCACATCCTCGTGAGTGGGCAAAAATAAAAAAAGAGTGGATTGTTCTTAAGAATCAGGGCTTGTCTGCGCAGGAAATTGCAGATAGGTATGATACTAACACCACTACTGTGAGCAGGGCTATAAAAGACAGCTTCGATATGTTTCATAAGATGCAGGGTCATAAGAATCCTGATGTGATTCTTGTATGATTTTTAGAAAGAAATAAAAGTAAATAAACACTTATTCTTCTGTATGAGCGAGATTCAGGATTACTGTGTAAAGCCTGTCAGGAAACTTGGGCAGAATTTTCTTACAGATAAGAATATTGTTGCTGTTGAGATAAGAGAGGCGGAGATATCTTCCAAGGATACTGTGCTTGAGATTGGCGGTGGTTATGGTGCTCTTACTTTTGAGCTTGCAAAGGTGGCTAAAAAAGTTGTTTCTGTTGAGATTGACAGAGATCTTGCTGATGTGCTTGAAGAAAGGATTGCTAAAGATGATGTTAAGAATGTGGAGATAATCTGCGGTGATGCACTTAAGATAGATGTTCCTGCTTTTGATAAGTGTGTCTCTAATATTCCGTACCAGATATCTTCAAAAATTGTTGAGATGCTTGGAAGGTATGGTAAATTTTCGCTTCTTATCATGCAGAAGGAGTTTGCGCAGAGGCTTGTCGCTGAGCCGGGAGATAAGAATTACTCGCGGATATCTATACTTGCCCAGTTTCATTTTGTGCCTGTATTTGTCAGGAAAGTTGGAAGGAAATGCTTTTATCCTTCACCTGATGTTGATTCTGGTATTGTTAAGTTGTTTCCCCGTGTTAAGAAGGTGAAAGTGTGCGATGAGAAGTTGTTTTTTAAGTTTGTCACTGCTGTCTTTATACATAAGAACCAGAAGCTTTGGAAGGCGCTTTCTCATTCTAAAAGGGATATGGTTATGGATAAGAAGGTGTTATCTGAGATTGGCAGGAAGCTTACTGATGCTGATGTCAAGGTTCGGGTGCTTGATATTGAGAGGCTTGCCCGTGCTGCAGATGAGTTTTATGGGTTTGTTAAAAAAAGCTGTTAAGGACATTTATGATATGTTTTAATTCTGGGTATGAGATGTCTATGACTTTTTTGTCTAGTGTTCTCTCTTTTATATCTGAGTTTTTTATCTCCTGTTTTGCTTCTCTTTTTGTGTATATCTTCCTGTCTTTTATTGTCCTGTAGTCTATTATCGCTTCCATCAGGGCATTTTTCACTTTTCTTGTTTTCTGATCAAAGAGAAGGCGGATTATGTATCTTTCCGGGTTGTCTATTGTGTCTTCTTTTTTTATCGGTGTTATTCTTATCAAGGATGATGTTGTTTTTGGTGGAGGACTGAAGAATCTGCGCGGTATGTCTCTTATATGCTTTATTATGAAGTATGAGGGCATGGCTATGGAAAGGAGAGATGGTGTATTTCCAAGAAGCTTGTCTGCGAAGGATTTGTTTACTGTGAGGATACCTTCTGTGAAAGAATGTCTTGATAGCTTTAGTATTAATGGCTCTGCTATGTTATATGGGATATTTGCCACTATTTTGTCAAATTCAGGGAGGTCTTCTTCAAGGACGTTTTTGTAGATGTAGGTTATGTTTTTGCTGCAGTCTTTGTGGCAGTCTTTTAGCGTTGTGTCTATCTCATAAGAGATGATTTTGCATCCTCTTTTTGCTATCTCTTCTGTGAGGATGCCTTCACCTGCGCCTATTTCCAGAATTGTTTCTTCTTTTTTTATCTTGGCAGCATCTACAATTTCTGTTATTATTTTTGTGTCTGTCATGAAATGCTGGGCAAGCTTTGCTGTATTCTGGTCTTCCTGTTTCATGGGAAATCTCTTACTTGATATTTATGTACCTACCGTCTGTCATTATGTGGACTGTGTCGCCTATTGTGAATCCTTCCTCTTCGCAGAGGGATGCAAAAGATGCAAGCCTTTCTGTCTCTGCGTGCATTGGTATTACTGTATCTGGGTTCAGTATTCTTAGAAGGTCTCTGTGGTCTTCTCTCATAGCATGGCCTGATACATGGACATCCTTGAGTATTCTTACACCCTGTTCTTTTAAGTTTCTCTCTATTACATACCGGTTTGCTTTGTTTACTGGTGTTGGTATGACCATTGAAGAGAAAATGACCTGATCTTCTTTACGGAAAGCGAATTTCTGTTCTTTTCTTGCGATTCTTGATAGGACAGAGTTTGGCTCACCCTGGTTGCCTGTTGACAGGACAAGATATTGTTCCGGGTTTTTCTTTACATTTTCCAGAGCAGATTTGACATCTCTTGACATTCCGTAAAGCTGGAATTTTGATGTATCTATAAGACCCAATTCTTTTGCTGCGCTTATGTAGTTATTCATTGAGCGACCAAGGACAATTATTTGTCTCCTGCCTTTGTTGGCCTCTACTATGCTTCTTATCCTTGCTATGTGGGATGCAAATGATGTTATGAATACTGCTGAACTGTCAAGGTATGCCCTGTCAATTGCATCGTATACCATATCTCTTGCAACTTTTTCTGATGGTGTTCTCTGCTCATCTTCTATATGGACACACTCTGAGATGTGAAGCTTTACTCCTTCATTACCAAGCTCTTTTAGTCTTTTATAATCTGGCTTGTCTCCTAATGTAGGTGTGTTGTCAAGCTTGTAGTCGTATCCTACTGTCACAATACCTTCTGATGTGTAGACTGCTATCAATGATGAATCTGGGATGCTGTGGGTCATGTTTACGTATTCAATCTTGAAGTTTTTTGACAGCTCTGCTGTGTCTCCATATTGCATTGTTGTCAGGAATTTCAGCTGGCTGTCCTGGTTGTGGTCTTTTAATAGACGCTTTATAATCTCTGCTGTATATGGAGTTGCAAGGATAGGGCAGTTATATTTCTTTGCCAGTTTTGGTATTGCTGATACATGGTCAAGGTGGCCGTGAGATATCACTATTGCGATTACTTTTTTTCCACTCAAGATTGTGTCGTTTGGCAGCACATTCATTGATTTTAGTGTCTGCTCATCAAGCTTTTCGTATTCAAGCCCTCTTGCGCTCAAATCTATAAGATGTTCCATTGAAACACCCATGTCAAATATCACTACTTCGCCATTTACTTCTATGGCTGTCATGTTTTTTCCGACTTCTTTGAAGCCGCCTATTGCGTAAAATTTCATTTTTTATCACTTTTCCTGTTTACTTTTGTTTCTAGTAAATCTTTCGAATTTTCTCTTATTTCGGATTTATAGAATTATCTTTTGTTTTGATATATGTTTCTTGTTTTATTGTTATATATATGTTTGGTTATTTTATTCAGAAGATAGTATTATCCTTATTCTTTGCTCTCAGATGGCTTGTTCATAGTTATATGGCCTGCGTTTTTTGCTGCATCCTGTGCTTTTTTTAATTTTTTAATCTCTTCAAGCTTGTCTTTTGGTATCTTTAGCTTGCCCTGGTCTTTCAGTTCTTTGAGCTTGTTGCCAAGACTGTATATGAAGCGCTTTGTATCTTCCTTAAGGCCGTATATCTCTCTTTCAGGTATCATGTCTGCTTTTCCTTTCTTTGCGACTATCAATGCTTTTGCAAGCCTTTCAAAAAGGTCTTCTTGCTGGTCCTTAACTTCAGGGAACTGTTCTCCCATTACTTTTGGAAGGTCTTTTAGCTGTTCTGGTGGTTTTATTCCTTTTAGTTCAAGCGCTCCTACATTTGCTTTTAAGAATGCTTTGTATGTGTTCATGAGAACATTGTCCACTTTCTTTTCAGATACTCGTTTTAGGAGTTCCTGCATCTCTTTTATGAACTCGTCTGTCATTTTCAGGTGATCATCCATCTTTTTTCCTATATTTTCCATCTTCTTGTTTTCTGCGTGCTCTATCTCTTTTGCAAAATCATGTATTTTCTGTGCCATTTCTATGTATTTTTCATCAAGAAGTTTCTTGTCAGCGAAATGAAACTTGAGCTCTTTTGGCACATCTTCTTTTCCTGGCGGCACTTTTCCTATAAGCATTAATGGTGCCTGTCCGGCAGCTGCCATTGCCTGTTCCATGAAGTGCGCTCCGCTTTTTACCCTGTATTCTGCCATCTTTAAGTGCTGGGGTGCAATATGAATCCTCTTTGCTACAGCTTCCTGTGTTGTGGGGAGCATGCCTCTCTGGAGCATTCTTTTTGCAGGCATGTAGATGCCTATATCATATACAGGGATGCCGTACCTTAGTATTTCCATTATCAATGGCTCCACACTTCTTATTGATTCCCAGAATTCTGTAAGAAACATGAATGCCTGTATTGTTATGTTCTTGTCAACTTTTGCAGCGATTCTTCTTAAGTCTCCGCTTATTCTTTCCTTGACTTCAGGAGGTATGTCCTGCTCAAGCTTTGTGTCGTCAATTATTACGAAAGTATCAATGTCTGATGTCTTCCTGTGCTTTCCCTTTGCAGTAGAACCGTATACTATGACTGCTTTTAAGCTTTTCTTGAATTCTGCCTGTACTTCTTTTGCGAATTTCTGCGTTATTTCAAGGCGTTCTTTCATGCTTTCTTCTTTTGTTTCTTTTTTCTTGGATTGCTTGTTGCCTTTATTTTTTGGTGCAGTTTTATTCTTTGCTGGTGCTGCATTCTTTTTTGGCTTTGCAGTAGCTTTTTTTACTGGAGCTTTTTTTGTAATCATAGAAATATCACATACTAATCTTATTATGCATAACTTTATAAACATTGTTTATATCTTTTAGAAAATTTAATGTGTTGTTAAGGTATTATTAGCACTAATTATTTATATAAATACATTCCAATTATAGGTAATTGTGATTAACTATGGATTTATTTTCAAAGCTGAAGAATACTGTGCAGGGTCATATACCGTCTAAATCTGGTGGCAGCACTGATGCTGCAGCTGTAAATGGTAATGTTGATACCTTATTGAATAATGATCCTACTTCTGAAACCTCTAAGTCATCTAAGGTTCTTGAAGCGAGTGCTGGTGCTGATTATTCCGGCGGCCTGAATCTGGATACCAAGACACCTCTAGATCCACCTAATCAGATTGTGCGTGATGTGCCTCCTGTTGATGCTGGTCTTGCTGCAGCTCCTTCACCTGTTCCTGGTGCTACACCGGTTCAGGCAGCTAATCCTACACAACAGGCATATCCTCAAGACCAGACAGCTGTGGCGCAGGCAGCGTATCCTCCTTCGCAGCCTGTTTCC
>JAUVES010000090.1 GCA_030594675.1 Candidatus Nanohaloarchaea archaeon | reverse complement strand
AAAAAGGCAAAAGCCTGAACATGAGCATCAAATAAAGCTTGCTGCCGTTCGCACGGATAGCACTGAACAAAGTGTTTGCCTGAATACTTTGAACGTATACAGAACAGTTTTAGACGGGTTGCTCTGCCTCCCAAAATCGCTGTGCATGTGCCCCAGTCAACCTCAGCTTCACCTCCGGGCTCAGGCTGCAATGGTATAAATACCTGGTGCGCATTTATACCTAATCTGAGTTTGGCTTCTCGAACATACCGACTAACTGTTGTTGCTGCTCCTGTAAAGTCGTGCTCCTGTTTAAGGCGATTATAAACCCTTACCGCCGTGTGCCGCTGCTTCTTTGGCCTTTGCTTGTCATCTTCCAACCATTTATCAATGATTTTAAGATATGTTCCTAACACCGGATATGGCTGCTTTATCCTGGACTTATATCCGCTATGTTCGCTTCGCAGCACTTTCTTAATCGTATTCCTGGAATGACCTGTCTCTCTCGCTATCTGTTTGATCTTTTTTCCATAAACTCTGTGAGCTGTCCGAATGTAATTATATTGATCCACTTTAAGCATTCTCCTTTTACTTCCCGGTTATTAAATTGTCAGGCAATCTAATACCAGAAGTCAGCTTCAGGTGGGTCAATTTTAGGTTAGCAAAACTATACTTTTTTTACAAAAATAAAATCTCCACCAATTTCATCACCAATATTGGCGATACTTCCATAAACAGGGTTTTGATCTGTTTTGTTCTCATAGAAAAAAACATCGCATACATCAGTAAATAGTTTCTGAGCATATAGATATTTATTTTGATTAATTTTGAGGCTATTGATTAAATAGTCTAAAAAGATACTACGATCTGGTACAGATTGTTTGTCATCTCCACTAGAAATTGCTCTTCTGCTTTTGATATTATATTTTTCACGTATAGTTTTAGGTGTATTTTCTAAAGATTTAGTTGTAAAAATTGCTCCACTGAAACAAGCATCGGATATAATAAAAGTATGCTGTGTTTTTATTGCCCGAAGAAAGTCTCTTATATCCCCATTAGATATCCAATTAGATGGATTTTTATTCTCACCATCACAAGGTATCCAGTATCCTTGTTCACGTTCTCTACTCCTATCACCATGACCAGCATAAAAAATTAACAAATTATCTTTCTCTGTTAATTTTTTGCTTAAATTGAATAGTTCATTTAAAATTTCATGACGATTTGGATTTTTTAATATTTTCAAATTGCTGTCATCAAAATAGTAATGTTTATTTAGAATATTTTTTAATTTTATTGCATCGTTGATCGGGTATTGTAAATCAGAAATTTTTTTATCATTATATTTTTGAATTCCAATCAAAAGGGCATGATAATTTCCATACCATGATGAAATGGAATCCTTAATTCCCAGTTTCTCGAAAACCAAATCTATATAATTCCTTTCATCTCCCTTATATATATAGCAATTCTCAATTTGCTTTAATATATTGCTATTTGATTTCTCATCTTTTTCTAAATGCTCCTTTAATCTTTCTGGTGAATAGCCAGATAGAATAATGGTCCTCATGTTAGGCTGAATCTCTTTAGCAAATATGAATATGTCAAGACCACCATGCCTATATGTAAAATCTAATTTCATGTCAATTATTGCGCAATCAAATTCACAAGAAGAAATTTGTTCTTTAGCTTCTTCGATATTTGAGGATAGAGAAACATCGTGCCCTTCTTCAATCAATTCGTTTCCTAAATTTTCTCTGATATGAGCTTCGTCATCCACTATTAGAATATTCATTGGGATTATTCTCCAGAATCATATAGATTGATTTCAAAACAAGCCCCAAAGTTTTTTTCTTCATATGTCTTTATATACCCATCATGGGCTTCAATATTTTGCTTAACAGTTGCTAAACCTAACCCTGTACCTTTCGGATCGGTTGACTCAAATGGTTCAAAAACAGGAAATCCTGGTTGAAATCCAGGTCCATCATCTTTTAAACAAATTGATACACCAGTTTTTTCTCCAATATCATTGTATATATATGAAGTGGAAATATAAATTTTACCAACACCTTGATGATACTCTTGAATAATTCTTTTCGCATTATTAAGGAGCTCTCTTATGCTCTCTGAAAATCTAGCTGTATCAACATCGACTCTGATTTGTTCACTTGGCTCAAAATGTATTTTTATTTTATCTGATGGTTTAGCAAGCGATATTTCATCTTTGATAATTTGTGTAATATTCGCATACTCTTTTTTCAATTCGATTTTGCGGCCATAATTCCTAAACTCATTTATCGTCCTTTTTATATGAGTCGTAGCTTCTTGAAGTTCTTTTTCTATATTAAATAGACTTTCACTATCAATTGGTGAATTTTTCATTAATCTTCTCAATTTTAGGTTAATTCCATCATATCTGGTCACCAAATTATTAATTCGGTGTCCTGCCATGGCAGATATCTTTTTAAGTTGATCTTCGATTTGTAATTGAAGTCTTGTTTTTTCAATTGTTAAAGCAATGACATTTGCTATGGTTTTAAAAACTATCGAATCATCATCAGTAAAAAAATGGCCATTTATCTTATTCTCAACTTTGATAACGCCGAGGATCTGATCTTTGATTTTTAACGGTAATGCCAATAGATTTCTGAATTCACTTTCTCCACTAAGCCATTGAATATTGTCATGCTTGTCTTT
Source organism: Candidatus Nanohaloarchaea archaeon (assembly GCA_030594675.1). Classification (GTDB taxonomy): domain Archaea; phylum EX4484-52; class EX4484-52; order EX4484-52; family GLR71; genus GLR71. Next base: position 1,440 of record JAUVES010000090.1, on the reverse strand, counting down.
CCATTTTCCTTTTTTCTCTAATTCTTGCATTTCATCCTGATTTTTAATGTTGAAAGGAATTCCTAATTTAGCAACCATACCAGTTAACGCTTCACCAATTTTATATTCTGCCTTCCCTACCATCTTTTTGGCAAATCCTGATCCTGCTACACATTTTATATAGCCAGGTTTCTTTTCTCTATTTTCTAAAAATATTGAGCAAACTTCCGCACTTAAAGTTCTCATCGTTGTATTGATTATCTGGTCAAGAAGTTCATCCATTTTGAAATTACCTACAACAGCATCGGCAACTTCAGATAAAGCAGATGAAATTGTTTTTAGCTGAGACTCAGTTTTTTCATGTAGCTTTGTATTTTGTATCGCTAAAGCAATTACATTTGCTATTGTTTTCGACACAGTCAAATCATCAACAGAGAAAAAATTTTCATCTATTTTGTTTTCAACTTTAATGACACCCAAAATTTCATCTTTAATTTTTAATGGCAATGCAATCATATTTTTAAATTCATTTTTACCCTCGTCATATTGAAGATAATCAAATTTCTCAGTCCATAGATTATTAATCTTTAGGTTTTCAATATCCTTTGATGTGATGTTAAATTCTTTTCCTGTTTTAGCAATCATGCCGGTAAAACCCTTTCCAATTTTATACTCTGCAATTCCAACTAAATCTTTGGCAAAACCAGCTCCTGCAACACAAGATATGTAATCAGGCTTATTATCTTTATCTTCAATGTAAATAGAACACATTTCCGCATTCAATGTTGTTTTAGTTGTATGAACAATTTGATCTAAAAGTTCTTTCATTTTAAAGGTGCCGACAACAGCACCAGCAACTTTAGCTAAACTTTCAGGTATTATTCTACTTTGTTCTTCTGCTTTTCTATGTAGTTTCGCATTTTCTATTGCTACAGCGGCTTGAAGGGCCAACATACGAGCTAAATCGTAATCCTCGTTTGTAAAAGGTGGCTTGCCAATTTTTCGACATGCTGTGAGCGTTCCAATAACTTTTTGCTTTATTTCTTTTTCTTGGATATCATATTGGCTATGAAATTTTGATAATAAATCTGTTTCCCCAATATTTGTCTTAGCTAAGAGAGGCGTAACGATAATGGGACCGGTATTATGTTCTTCTGCATGTTTTAACGCCTTACCCTTATTTACATTTAGGGTCTGCGCATTTTTATATCTACATGGCCTTCCGGTTTCAAGCACTTCACCACTCACTCCCTCCATTAATTCATCAAATTCTAGTTGATTTAAAAATTCATCGTCGTAGTTATGGCCACATTTTTCGGTTATTAAAACTTTTTGCTTGTCAACTATAAGAAAAAGACTAGAATCGGCCTCCAGTAGTTCACAAATACGTTGCCCAATAGAGTCAAGGATCTCCTTTGGATCCAATTTTGAAACAAGACTACTACTAATCCCTTGTAAAAT
>JAUVES010000046.1 GCA_030594675.1 Candidatus Nanohaloarchaea archaeon | reverse complement strand
ATTGGATCTTTGACACCATTATCCAGAAACTTCCGCCTGACAGAAGGCTCATTAGCAGGATTGATAATTGAAAAGCACAGCTTCCTGGAAACTTCATTAATCTGCCTGTCAGCATCCCTGATTCCATCTGTTATCTGCATACACATTATTTGACATCAATAACTATAAATGTTATATAGAAAGTGCAGTCGCAACAAAAATTTATTCCTTTTTTGAACGCATACGAGCTTCATACAGGTAACTGCCCAGATTGGTTATTAGAAATAATGTAGCAGCCTCTGTCAGCATACCTGTTTGAGCCGTATATACACAAAGACCTAATGCAGTAATAGTTGCTGCGGATAACTGTGTATGAGTTTCAAGACCTTCAGAAAAAGTCATTTCTTCTTCAGTCTTATCAAGGTCCTTAAATTCCGTACTCAGAAAAAACGGTGCATATACACCATGGGCAACACCTTTACCAACCGCTTTAACAGAATCGCAAATTAAGGGAATATTTTCACCAACGATCTTAATCGCATTATAAATTGACTGAACATCTTCACTTAAATCTGCTACAACTTTATTATAGACAGATTGAAAATCATTCATGACTACATCAATAGTATTTGTCATATTCATCACTTACAATAAAATAAACATAAAAATATTTAAATCTTTAATTCATCACAATCAAAAACACAATCACCGCAACATATGCTTGACTTCAGTACTCACAGTCTTCCCTGTAACAGCATCAATCTTTATCTTGAAAAGAAAAAGATCCTTGCTGAAAAAAGTTATTGTCCAGCACTCATTCTTATGCTCAGCATTATTATGTAAAGTAATAAATATCTTTGAAGCCTCGCGCTTAAACTCAAGTTCAGCCTTATCCTTGGCATGAGAGAGCGCCTTTGTGACAGGCACAGCTACCGCAGAAACATCAACCGGCTTTATCTCAGTTGAATGCACCCTTTTGGATGTATCAATATACTCAACAGAATCAAGCTTGACAAGAAAATTACTAAGCTCATCAGTTGCAGAATTGAAATAATTCACATTCCACCTGTCAAGAACAGCATTATCTGTAGTCAGCATAGCAAAGGCAGAAGCAAGGCAAAGATCATTATCTTCTTTAGCCTTTTTCACCGCATCATCATTCTCAGCTTTTTCAACTGCATCCCTTTCAAGAAGTTTTATTTCGTATTCCATATAATCATGACTCCTACAACATATAAGTAAAGCAATTCTTTTATTTGTTTGTAGCCATAAAGGCAATTTAAATATATCATATAAAAATTATTAAAAAAAGGATTTTGGTCCTTTAAAAATATTCATACCAAATACTTCTTCAGATATCTTTATCATAGCTTCAGATGTATTAAGCCTACCTACATTTAATTCGCCCGTTTTTTTATCTTTCATAAACAGTTTTATTGCATTTTTAGAATTTAGATTTTTAACTGAACTCTGGATAGCACCAAAGATGTTAGGCTCATCAGTACCTTTACTTACGATTCCCTTAAAAATATCAGGTGTATCCTTAGAAAGTTTAGATATCTTTTTATTTACAACTGAAAGCATTGAAAATTGGTAAAGTTTATTTCTATTCTCATGTAATTGCTTCTTAGTTTCTTGATAATCCACTATCATACTTTCCTCATCAGAATATATCAATATATCTTTGACATTTACAGGCACAATCCATTCTTTAATATAATTATTAAAATCATCAATATCAGTGTCATCAAGACCTTTTTTCATCATATCATTGTACTTTTCATATATACAGTTCCAGACAACAGAATTATATTGCTCAACAAGATAAGGCACAGTATGATTTTTAAGTACATTATCTGCAAATGCATTAAGTTTTTTTCTGGAATTCTTTCCTGTAATTACCAATGCCTGCTCTAATAACTCTTCATTTATAGCATCATTATCTGTCAATGAAGCATCAGAAGTGATAACTGTTCCGCCATCATGAGAACCAATAATATTTCCTCCCTTATTTTCAAGTTTGCCGACAATTGCAAGGCCGGATTTCATATCTAAAAAAGGCTCCTCGCCTTTAAACTCTCCGACAGATACAAAACCGCCATCCTTATTTTTCCAAGGCTTATATCCACTAACCTTTTGAATACTAGTAACACCGCCTTTTTTATCACGCTCAAAATGTCCTCCAACAACAGAAAAGCCTTCAAGCACACCACTATATCTTTCTATAGCAATCATGTCATCCTTAATTTTACCAAACTTTATAGAGCCTCCAACCTGTCTGGAAAATGCATTTGGAACCTTAGATACTATATCACTATCTGAATTTTCCCCGACAGAAACAAGACCACCCATAAAGCCATTAGCAAAAAAATGTCCACTTACCTGATCAGCATATATAATAACATTTTCCGGACCTAATATGCCATATTCAAGACCGCTTTCATCATAACGAAGTTTAATACTACCAGCACTGACCACACCCTTCTCAAGATTATTAATATATGAAGGATTTTCATAAATAAACTCATCTCCTCCCCTAAAAATGTTTTTGTTTCGCAAGTCTCCAGAACTAATACTTAACACCAACAAATCCTTGACGCCAAAGATATATAAACATTTCACTCCTTTTGGATTAATATAAATAAATTAGAAAAGGATATCAAAAACAGAGAACGAGGAGATAGATACGCAGAAGGCATATTAGAATATCTTGGCCTCATAGACACAAGTACAGAATAAAAACCAACAAAATCCAAAACCTTTATAAAACTTCTTTTTAAACTAAATCATACGTATTCTTGAAAATAGATTACGTTCCTAGGATGTGGGCACAAATAAGTACGGGATAACCCCGGAAAAACGCCTGAACGGGATTAGATTCAGATAAGGTGAATTTAATGGGAATGTACAAATATATTAAAAAAATATGGAAAACTCCAAAAAAGAACCTTGGACCGCTTTGGCAGGAAAGGTTAATCAAATGGAGAAGAACTGGCACGATTGAACGTGTAGAATATCCGACAAGGATAGACAGGGCAAGAAGCCTCGGCTATAAGGCAAAGCAGGGTTTCGCCATCGCAAGAGTAAGAATAGGCCGTGGTGGAAGAGAAAGAACAAGAGACCATGCAGGAAGAAAACCAAAAAAAGCAGGGCACAAAGTATTCAATCCTGGAAAATCACTCCAGTGGATTGGAGAAGAAAAAGTCCAGAGAAAATATCCTAACATGGAAATCTTAAACTCATACTATGTTGCAGAAGACGGAAGATTCAAATGGTATGAAGTCATCATGGTAGACAAGAGCCACCCTGCAATAAAATCCGACAAAGATGTGGGATGGATAACAGAACAGGCACACACAAGGCGTGTCAACAGAGGAAAGACATCAGCTGGCAGGAAAGGAAGAGGCCTTGTAAGGACAAAAGGAAGAGGCGCAGAAAAGATACGCCCTTCAATAAGAGCCAATAAGAGGCTGGGAAAATAAGAAGGTGAATGATTATGATGGTAAAATTTGTAATAGGCGACCCAAAGACAGGAAAATCCTACCAGAGAGAGCTTGAAGACAAGACAGTTTCAGGCCTGATGAACAAGAAGATAGGCGATACAATAGATGCAGGAATAATTGGCCTTCCCGGCTACAAAGTAGAAATTACAGGCGGCTCGGACAAGGACGGTTTCAGCATGAGAAAAGATGTAGAAGGTGCTGCAAGAAAAAAGATACTGATAAAGAAAGGCCCGGGATACAAATACAATAAAGGGATAAGAAAAAGAAAAAGTGTAAGGGGAAATACTGTAAGCACTATAACTGCCCAGATAAACACAAAAATCACAAAAGCAGGACCTAAAAAGATTGAAGAGCTTCTTGGCGCAAAAGAAGAGACAACAGAAGAGGAGTCAAAGGATGAGAAAAAATAATAATCTCTCCTCCCCCCTTATCTTTTTATAATTCATTCTTCCATTGATTTCTATGCAAAAAAACATAGAGAAAATAACAATAAAAGACAAGAACATAATTCTAGTAGGCACAGCCCACATCTCAAAAGACAGCATAGCTCAGGTAAAAGAAACAATAGAAAAAGAAAAGCCCGACACAGTCTGTATAGAACTGTGCAAATCAAGATATGATGCAATAACAAAAAGAAAAAGATGGGAAGACACAAAGATAACAGACATAATAAAAAAGAACAAGACATACCTTTTCTTATCAAATCTACTTCTGGCAGGCTTTGAAAAAAAGATGGGAAAAGAAGTCAATGTAAAGCCCGGCAGCGAGATGATTGAAGCGATAAAGATAGCAAAAAAACATAAGATAAAAATTGATCTTGCAGACAGAGACATCCAGATAACCTTGAAAAGAGCATGGATAATAATGTCCTTTAAAGAAAAGCTGAAGCTTTTGGCAGGCCTTATCGAAGGTATATTTTTCACAGATGAAAGCATTGACAAAAAAGACATAGAAAAATTGAAAGAGAAAGACATATTAAACCAGATGCTAAAAGAATTGGGAAAACAGATACCCAACGCAAAAAAAGTACTCATAGACGAAAGAGACGCCTACATAGCACAGAAGATAAATGATTCAAAAGGAAAAAAGATAGTAGCTGTAGTAGGTGCAGGACACATTGAAGGCATAAAAAAACAGATAAAGAAAAACATAGATCTAAAATCCCTTGAAAAAATCCCAAAAAAAAGAAGCATGACAAAATACATTGCCTGGTCAGTGCCATTAATTTTCCTTGCACTCATAATATATGGCTTCATAGGTCACGGCACAGAAGTCACATTGAACATGCTCTTCAAATGGCTCATAATAAACGGATCGCTTTCAGCATTGGGCGCACTCATAGCCCTTGCAAATCCCATAACGATCGCAGTCGCATTCCTTGTAGCCCCGCTCACATCCTTAAACCCCATGCTTGCCGCAGGATGGTTTGCAGGCCTGACAGAAGCAAAGCTAAAAGAGCCAAAAGTAAAAGATTTTGAAGCGCTCAAAGACATAAACGGAATAACAGACTTCTGGAGAAACAAGGTGACAAGAATTCTGCTTATAGTAGCTCTGGCAAACCTTGGCAGCACCATAGGCACATTAATTGCCCTGCCATATCTTGCAAGCCTTCTTTAGATTATACAATCTCATTCAGACGTTTTGTAGCCCTGCGCTTTGATACCTTTTCAATGTAATCCAATAAAACATTATCTGCCACAAACTCATCAAGCTGCATAGAGCTGATAGCAGAATCAATAGGAGGATTAATCTTTTTATACGCGATTATGGCAGATGAAACCTTTTCCTCATCACCACTGCCTAAGCAATCATAAAGAACACATAACGCATTATAAAACATTGAAACGTAACCATCAACTTCATTAACAGCACCGCATTGTTCAAGATATTCCACTTGATTACCGGTTGCCTCAACAATTCCCGCATCATAGTCATTTTTATTAACAGAATCAAAATCTAGTTCTCCTAGCTTTAAACCAATAAGGTCCTTCTTATACTCAATTTCAGATTTCAGAACTACAAGCTTAGACCCACTAATATTACTACTGTACATAAACAACATTAAATTTGTATTCAATAATCTTTATAAATGTTTGTAAGCATCCAAATCTTCATCTACCTGAACCAAAAACCTTAGATTTCATCCGATGAAAGACATGCCGTGAAGACTTAAGCTTCTTCTCAACATCAGCGACAAGAAGTATCGTGTCAAG
>JAUVES010000040.1 GCA_030594675.1 Candidatus Nanohaloarchaea archaeon | reverse complement strand
TCACATATGGTGCAGTCTCCCGCCTGGACAGCATCGCAGAGAAGCCCATAAAGTTTATAATCTCAAATTACGAAGAAAGGCAGGACAAAATCCTTGAAAAGTACTTGACACAGACTCTGGATATGGATGATAAGGATATAGGTGATAATAAGAAACCCGGAATCATCGACAATTTCATAGCAAATTTCAATTCAACAACAGTCAAAAGTTTCTACATGCTGACAGACACGATTGGTGGCTGTCTTTCTCTGATGACTCTCAATCCTCTCTACTTCATCGCAGGTGACATAATTGCAGGTTCCAACCAGTACTTAAGAAGAAACAAGCTTAATAAGATAGTACATTCTATGTCTGACATAGACTTAGACAAGATAAAATCATATCTCAGTTATGGAGACATGTCTGGTGCAAAAACAGTTCTGCACGATAATTACTGGTAAATTTAATTAAGCCATGCAGATATTGCTTTAAAATAACAGTATTATCAATTATCAAAGTAAACATCGATATCAGAATCTAAAGCATCTATCCTTAAATCCAGTCCTTCATCAACGAAACCACCACGGGGTTTATAGATCAATATTTGGTTTGTCTTGTAGTCAGGTTCCATTTGTCTTTTTAATCTGCTAAATATCGGTTTGAAAAGGATTGATACAAATTGTTCATCTTCGTCTTTGCAAATTTGTTTAATATATATTTCTCCTATTGTACTAAGATTCTCAAATATCGGCTTCTCTTTAGCATAATCAACTGTTCTGCACTCATGCTTAAGCTTGATGTTATAAAGGTATGTAGTATATGGTTTGTTATTGAACTTCATTGGGTCATTTAGAGAAGGGTATAAAAACAGATGCAGTTCCTGTTCTTCTCCAAGTTGTTCAACAATAGGATTCCAATTCAGTTCTATAAGACTTTCAAAATCAAACTCTTTAGTAAATGTTTCAATATCATCATGATGCGGTATCTTTGCGACTATATTCTCATCAGCTACCCATCTGACATGTCTTGATCCCATAATAAAAAATACCCAGAAAATATTATAAATTTAATCATTTTTAAGTAAAAAACTCAATCACCTATACCAAAAACTAAATAAAACTATCCCTTCTAACTACCACCATGGAAATTATTCTCAAAAACTGTTCTTGCATCTTGACCCAGGACGCAAAAAGGTCAACCCTGAGCAATAGAGACATTCTCATCTCAGACGGAAAGATAGCAGAAATCGGCCAAAACCTGTCCAGATCTGGATATGTCATAGACTGCAAAAATAAGCTTGCCATGCCCGGACTCATAAACACTCACAACCATCTGGCTATGACCTTATTCAAAGGATACGGCGATGACATGCCTCTGGATAAGTGGCTCAAGGAGAAAATCTGGCCTGCGGAACAGAAACTTAACGCAGAAGCAGTATATAATGGAACTATGCTCGCCTTTGCAGAGATGATAAGATCAGGAACGACAACCTTCAACGATATGTACTTTTTTTCTGAAAGTATAGTTGACGCGACAATCAATGCAGGAATGAGAGGTTTCGCTTCTTATCCCACAATTGATCACAACAATCCTGAAAAGACAGACAGCGAGATAAGGAATGTAAAATCTTTCCTGTCCTATCTGGCTTCCAAAAACACAGGCCTTGTTAAGCCTATGGTTGCACCTCACGCACCTTACACATGTTCAAGAGAACTTCTTGAGCGTTCAAAAGAGCTGGCATTGAAACACAACATAGGGCTTCATATCCATGTGTCTGAAACAGTAAAAGAGGTCAACGATTCAATAAGGGATAAGGATATGCGCCCAGTAGAATACCTTGAAAGCATTGGATTCCTCGGTCCTGAAGTCATCATGGCTCATTCCTGCCACTTTTCAAAAGAGGAGATAGTCCTTGCAGCAAAAAGAGGCGCAAAAATTTCGCATAATCCGACATCCAACATGAAGCTTGCTGGAGGTTCCATGCAGCTTAAGGAATTTTTGGATGCAGGAATATTAGTAAGCCTCGGCACTGACGGGTCGGCAAGCAATAATTCCCTTGACATGTTCAATGAGATGAAAGTCTGCGCTCTTCTTCATAAGTTTTCAAATAACAACCCTGAAATTGCATCAGCTCAGCAGGTATTCGATATAGCGACAAGAGGTGGCGCAAAAGTTCTCGGTCTTGAGAAAGATATAGGTGCAATAGAGATAGATAAACAGGCAGACATAGTCCTTATCAATCTCAAAGACATATCAATGATTCCAAACCACAACCCCATCTCAAACATAGTCTATTCAGCAAATGGCTCCTGCGTGGACACAACAATAGTAAACGGCAAGATCCTGATGGAGAATCGTATCCTGAAGACAATAGATGAAGAAGAAGTAACAGATAAAGTGAATGAGTTCGCTTCAACGCTGGTCTGACATCTCTTTAGGGTCAGGCCCGTCCCCGTGACTCTCCATCAACAATGCCTGAAGCGATAATATGCGCAAGCCTCACAGGCTCAGGGATAGCACATCTCTTGCGCGTCCTCTTGAGCATGATGCATGCATCCTTATCATCAATGCCGCAGCTCTGAAAATATAGTGTCCTGCCATCAACACACGCCTCCTTTATCTCTCCCGCATGATTAATAATCTCAAGCCTCTTATCAGCATCAGGAAGTTTCATAGCAGCCTTGATAAACTTATCCTTATCTGGCTTCCGGCGTACAACAGCAATCACAGGCTTGCCTGTAGAAGAATGTATTTCTTTTAAATCAGCAAGATTAAACCCACCAAAAGCAATGCTGTTTAATATGATCAACTGTATCTGATCTCTGTATTTCGGCCTGTTTACAAGAGATATAATCTTAGAAGTGACATCAAATCCATCAACTGTTATCCAGGAACTAAGCACAGCATCAATATACTCTTTAGCACGCACAACAACACCGACAAGTATAGTCTCACCACCTTCACCATGCTTGAACGGCCCGTCATCAAATCCAATAACTCTTATGTATCTTTTGGAATGATCCATGCAAATATATTATCTTCTGAAATTTTTATAATTGATATCCTTCTACCACATATAGATTAATCTATATTGTTATAGTTCCTGAAAATATGCAGGAATCCACTTAAGACAAATCTTTTCCATATTTTTTTCTAAGAGCAAAATCAGTCTCGAAGTAAGCTTCATCTAAGGTAAGATATATGCCTCTCTTTACCATACCCTTTAATATTTTAGGTATTGCTTCATAAGGAACTTCGCCCATACTCCTAAATGATAAATTAATCTTTAAACATCTTTTCCTGCTCACACCAGCCTTTCCCAGTTCTTCTTATAATACTCAAATCTATCTTCAAATACATATCTGGGGGTCTGCGCAACACCAAGCTCTTTCATAAGCGAAGAAATCTTCTTCTTTGAAGCATCAACATCGCCTTCATCACTCATGATTTCAATTTCAATAATGTTGCCATAGCCTTTTGTCTTGTCAACACAGACCTTCACACCTTTCCACAAAAACTCCTTCCTTTTCCGAAACCACCGTATCTCGACCTTAAGTCCTGCACCTATAAGGATCGTCTCAATCTTCCCGAAATCCTCACGGTGAAAATTGACTTCATTCTCTTCCCTGTGCGTATCATGTATATTTCCTTTCTTAAGGATAATTTTCGCACCGGAAGATCTCCTCTGTATGCGCAAATCATTTTCACCTGAGAAATAGACTGTTTCCTCTTCTTCATCCCTAACTAGCTCAGCCTCAGTTTCCATAAACCCGACAAGCCGGACATAATCCTCATCAGATATAAAAGACCGTATCTCAACTTCAATATTTTTCATCATACCACATAATTACATGTTTTCAAATTCTTAAATAATTTCAGGAATCAAAAAGATGCAGAAAGCCTCTTGAGTGCCCAGACCTTCTCCTTGTTTCCCACCAAAGAATCCTCAACAGCACCTTTTATAACCTCGGCAGACTTTTCCATAAGCCTGACATCTACAGGATATGGAAACCCATCCTTGCCTCCATGTGCAAAGCTGTATTTTGCAGGATCTTTCCAGCTCGCCTCCTCGCCATATACAAGGTTTGCCACAAGTGCAAGGGCACGGATAGTCTTAGCTCCCATACCAGAAAGTGACACAAGCTCTTCATAATTCTTGGGCTGCACTTCATAAGCATTCTTCAATGCCTTCCACCCCAAGGAACTGATATCGCAGTCCATCACAGGATGATGCGAAGGCATGTCAACACAGCACTCAAAAAGCCTTTTCTGTCCTCCCAGGGAAAAATGCTTGCGTAGACGCGAAGGATTATCTTTGACAAGATCAACACATACATCCTGGACACCGCAACTATCAGAAGAAGTCATATCTAGCACAGAATCCTCTTTTTTCATAGCAGCAATTCCTTCATGTGGCTCAACAACAAATCTTTTTAAACCAGAAGACACCCAGTGATACCTCCTTGCATATCTTGCACCTTCATTCATGCCCTGCTGGATGACAGCCCACTGTCCATCCTCATCAATAAAAAATGAATGGTGATATAGGCTGTATCCATCCTGCACGCACGCATTATCAACTTTTGCAGACATCCTGCTCGCATACACAAGCTTATCAATCTCTCTATCCTTTATAGAAAATGCATCGCAAGTCTCAACAATCTCAGAAGGCACATTATTTGATGCCTTACCTTTTCCTCCCAGAGCAACAACACCTAAACACCCATCAGATAACGCCTCTTTCAATGCCCCGCATGTGACAGTAGTGGTCCCGCTTGAATGCCAGTCAAATCCAAGTACGCATGAATACGCTTGGAACCAGTAAGGATTAGACAGCCGCCTAAGAAACTCAGAAGTGCCAAATTCAGAAATAAGCGCCTCAGAAGTAACTTTAGCAAGAAGAGCCATACGCTTAAAAAGCCACGCAGGCGCCTTACCTCCATGAAGCGGAAGATTTGCCATACCAGAAAATCTCATAAGAAATATAGCAGACAAGCTCTTTTAAACACTCTGGCAGTGCCATGCCGGTAAGCCACAACTTCAGAAAACAAATACTTTCATCACCAAGAGGTATACAATAATTAGGCACCATAAGTTTATAAACCTTTCTATCCAAGTAAAAGCAAACACTTATATAGTACCTTTTTATTGCGCTGGGTTTTTTGAGGGAGAAAAACAGATTTTTCGGGGGTTTAATCTGTTTGTCTCTGGAGGTTTTTTAAATGGATAAAAACATAAAAGTTCATAATGTTGTTGCATCTGGTGCGTTTGACAAAAAAGTCCCGCTTTCTCGTCTGTCTGTCTGTCTCAAAAGGACTGAGTATGAGCCCGAGCAATTTCCTGGTTTAGTTTACCGGCTGGAAAACCCAAAAGCAGCCGCATTGATTTTCAACTCAGGAAAAATTGTATGCACAGGTACAAAATCTGTTGAAGAAGCGCATATCGCAGTTGGAAATCTTCTAAAAGATATACAGGCGCTAGACATAGATGTCACCAGCATAAATGATCTGACCATACAGAACATGGTTGCATCTACATGTTTTAATACAGAGCTCAACCTGAACAAGATTGCTTTTGATCTTGAAGGGACTGAGTATGAGCCTGAGCAGTTTCCAGGTCTGGTTTACCGGATGAAAGACCCGAAAGTTGTCTTTCTTCTCTTCAAGTCAGGAAAAGTTATCTGCACAGGAGCCAAGAGCCATGAGATGATACACAAGAGTGTAGAGCAGCTAAGAATGAATCTAAAAGAGATTGATGTTGACATCGGCAACGATATAGAGGATGATGTTGAGGCTGACATTGAAGATGGCATTAGTGAGCAACCAGATAAGTAGTTGCCACCCATAATCACCACCATAAGTGTTGGCAACATATTATAAATTTTTCTCTCTAAATATAACATCCTATGGATTACTCCGATGTATTGAAAAAATTTGAAATATTTCTGACAGATGTATGTTACAACCAGCTTTTAAAATCAGTGCAGGAATCAACACCTCTTGTAATTGATTTTGAAATGCTTGAGCGTTTTGATCCGGAGCTTTTTGATTACTTCCTTCTTAATCCTGAAGAATGCTTCAAGGCAGTAGAAGAGGCAATGTCAAATATAGATCTTGGAGCCGAAGATGAACTGGACAAAAAAATACCGCTAAGAATCAGAAATATACCTGATACAGAGAAAATAAGGATAAAAGATTTGAGAAGCTATCATCTTGGCAAGTTCATAGGGATTGAAGGATTGATAAAACAGGCAAGCGAGGTGAGGCCTGAAATCACTTTTGCTACATGGGAATGTTCATCATGCGGCGAAAAGATTGCAATGCTTCAGGAAGAGCCAACCCTTGAAAAGCCATACATGTGCGAGTGCGGAAACAAGAGAGCATTCCTGCTCATAAACAGGAAGATGATAGATGTCCAGCGCATAATAATAGAGGAA
>JAUVES010000116.1 GCA_030594675.1 Candidatus Nanohaloarchaea archaeon | reverse complement strand
TGTATGTTTAACTTTATAGTAGATAATTATGAATCCATTAAATGCAGCCACAAATTGGAAACCAGCATTTAGTCTAATCTCTATTATGAATTGCCTGTATGTCAAGTGTACAGGAAGATGCTTTTAGGGAATGATTCCACACCTTCTGAAACTGATGAGGACCCTTCAATTTCTTCGTATTTCATTGTTTTTCAGTATAGCCTTATTGTTCTTTCTGTTATTATGAGGCTATCTGTTCTGGAATGGATGATTATCGGTTTTTAGATAACTATTGGCCGGACATCCACAGGATAGTTTGATAAAAATGCCACAGACGTGTGAAATGGATTCCTCTTTATTGTATGGGTTTACCCCTGACCAGATGAAGGAATTTAGAGATATATCAAAAGAGATGTATGTGCCTTCGTTTATGCGTGTTGAACTGCCGGAAAATGCTGTAAATCCAATATGTGGTTTCTTTGGGTTGCCAGCGTTCTTAGATGCATATAAGGCACTACTGCAGATGGGAGATGTAGATGTTCATGACTTCTTTAATTATGCATGGGATGTATACTGGATGCATAAGGAACGCACACACGATTCAATGTATGTTCCCAAGCACAGGGCACACCGTGATCACCCGGATAATGATGATAAGTGCGATATAGTTTTTAGGATGATGTCATACTTTGGCCTTGGTCCTGATGTTTATAATCTTTATAGCACATCATCATCTCTGGCAGATATGCTCCAAAGCAATTTGACTCTTGGGCAGACATATAAGACGATAAAGGACTATATTGACAACCGTACTATAACTGCTGAAACAGAATTAGTTCCAGCTAAACAACACTTGACCTCAACGACAGAGGACTATATTGATGAAGGTATTGTAGGTAAAAAAGAATTAGATCGAGCTAGAAAGCAATTGATTTTTTACACACTAAAATTCAGGAAACGTAAAGAAGAGATTTTTGAGAAATTTAACAAGAAAATTGGCGATCTACACGATCCACAGATGGAGAAGATTTTAAGGGCGCTTCTTCATACAGTATCTCAGTACTACTATGGACAAGTAGATGACTCGCTTCCTCCAGAAATAAAAAAGATGGTCGGGCACATAGAGGCTGGGCATTATGATGCTGCAAAAGATATCAATGTATCTGAAGTGGGTCGTACTGATGATTATCTGGAGCAGGTATTCATGGGTGGAAATATGCTTTATGTCCCTTATGTAGATCCTAAACCTGAAGATGTAGTCGAAAACGTAACTGATGCAGAAATCATAGAAGAAGAGAATTTTTAAAAGACAATGAATGCTTTAAAGGAAAAAATAAGGAGTAATACAGAATTTGAAATAATAGATAAAGGTGGAATATATGGACTATGAGCCGGACATTGAAGAATATGTAATGAGAAGATTAAAAAATACATCAAAGGAAGAGCAGACCAATATTGATGCTGGACTGAAGAATATATTGGAGCTTATTGTGATGGATTTGGATAATGTTGATACATCTGATATGCCAGCTGACGCACTTAAACCATACAATATACTCCTTGGACAGCTGGATACTGTAAATGATTTTGGTATATATAATATACATGATGTTCTAACTCTTAGCGATAGGGTCTATGAATCTATCAGATGCATCCTTGGTGACTTAAGAGATGATTATATACAACACTGTAAAAAAGAACAGACTGAACCAAATAAAGAATATCTGAAAACATTCACAGTTGATAGAGATGACTTTAATACATATATTGCAGATATACATAATGAAATAAGAAAGGATAGATTGAAGGTAATGGCTGGATTGAATGTGACTCGTGCAGCAATGATCTGTCCTGCAGATGTTATAATAGATGAACATGCTAATATCAACATAAAGAAGGGTACTTATGGGATTAAACCAACCAATGCTCCTCTGATGAGATATATGTCTCAGAAAACAGAAGATATTTCAACAGACAACACTTTTACACAAGGTTATCCTAGAGAAGTCTATATGGTAAAATATATACTTGATATGCAAGCGATACAAGATACAAGTCCTGTTAAAAATAGCACAGACATCACCCTTTAAGCATCCTTTGCCTGTCCTTGATCTTTTGCTTCACCCAAGTGTCCCACATAGCAAAAATCCGTTCACTATCAAGAGCACCATAGTGGTTTTTAACATCTTCAGAAATTATATGGAATCTGCTGTTAGATTCAATAGTAAATTCTGCTTCAAGTATTCCTGAATCTTTTGTTTCTTTTGCATATTTGACAAGAGTCTCTTTAATATTGGTGCGCAGCTGTATATTTTCCCACACAGCATCCCAGTTATTTTTCCAGTCCTTTACCCTTTCAGCAATTTCATTAAGTATCAGGCTCTCTCCATTAAGGAACCTGTCTGTCGGCTCAAGCCTGTCTTTTTTGGAATCATACTTCATAAGTGGCTGAAATGCTTTTTCTTTGAGTGGGTCTTCATTCCAGTCTTTTGTAATTTCTGTGATTTCCATAATTCGCCTGTATGTGCTAAGGCCATCAGCACTTTTCAGCCGGTTTACAATAGTAATTATATCGGTTGCCTTAAATGATGTAGGTGGCACACCTAGATCATTTACAACCCTGTCAAACACACCATAGGCAGAATCGCCATGAATTGTGCCTGCAACAAGATTTGCAAGAGCACCGATACGCATTGACTCATAAAGCGCCTTTGCCTCAACAGACCTTACTTCACCTACAATGAGGCATGAGTCACCCATACGCAGAGATGTCCTTATTGCCTCATCTGCAGAAAGTTCAGATTCTATATGCGTTATGATTGACCGCGATTTCAAAGACTGTATATCATAGCCAAGATCTTTAAGCGCCTTGACAGGTAACTCAAGAGTGTCTTCTACAGTAATTATCCTTATCTTCTTCATAAGCTCTGTAAGAGTCGCTCCAAGAAGACTGCTTTTTCCTGCAGACCGTGTTCCTGCAAACATCATTGTCCGCGCACCATCTATAAGGAATGAGAGAAGCCCTGCAGAAAGAGAATTCATCATATTCTGCTGGATAAAAAGCGGATATGTCCATGGCTTGTCTCTGTGTCTCCTAAGGACAAAAGACAGCCCGTCCGGACTTAGAGATCTTGTGATTGCAGCAACTCTTGCCCGTCCATGAGGTAAAATTATTTCAGTATCAAGTACTGGATTCGCTTCATCAAGCGGTCTTCCCGATTCAATCCTGAATCTTGTCGCCCAAGCATTTGCATCCTCTTTTGTAGGGATTATATTTGTTACACATTCTTCATGTTTTCCATGATAAAGAAACATGGGTGCATCACCCATAGGTGCGTTGAGATATACATCCTGGATATTTTCATCATTGAGTATAACTTCCAGCACACCATATCCTGCAGTATATCTTGTAAGTATGTCTGGAAGCTTGCTAAGGTTTTTTGCTGAAAGCACAATATTGGCATGGTCTGCAAGCTCAGATATCATATCCCTGCCAATATCAGCAAATATATCTCTCATCTTCTGCGGATCAGCAAACTCAGTCTTTGTTGGCTTATGAGCTGCCATATATCTGCGCG
>JAUVES010000003.1 GCA_030594675.1 Candidatus Nanohaloarchaea archaeon | reverse complement strand
AGGTATGTAAAGCCAGGCAGGATGGTTAATATTTATCTTAGGAATATAATGAAAGCTGGTGCTTACGGTGCTGAGATTCGTGTCAGCGGTAAGATTTCCGGTGGCCGAGGAAGGACTGACAAGACGCAGATCGGGTATATCAAGAAGTCAGGAGACTTTGCTGTTGATAATGTTGATATCGGCTTTGCCCAGGCAAAGCTTAAGCAGGGTGTTCTGGGCATAAAAGTCATGATAATGAAGGCACTTCCTGAATCTATGTGTATTGAGGATAAGATAAAGGCTGTTGAGGCTAAGGCAAAAGAGGATAAGAAGAAAGCCAAGGCAGATAAACTGGAAGATAAGAAGAAAGAAGATGAAAAGGCAGAGAAAAAAGAAGATAAGAAGCCTGAGGATAAGAAAGATGATAAAAAGGCAGAGAAGAAAGAGGATAAAAAAGCAGAGAAAAAAGATGATGATAAGAAGCCTGAAGATAAGAAAGATGATAAAAAGGCAGAGAAAAAGCCTGAAGAGAAAAAAGCAGTGAAGAAAGACGATAAAAAACCAGCTGAAAAGAAAGATGATAAAAAGGCAGAGAAAAAAGAAGGTAAAAAGCCTGAAGAGAAAAAAGCTGTAAAGAAGGAAGAAAAGAAGACTGAGAAAAAAGCAGCAGCTAAGAAAAAGTGATATTTATGGCAATACTTCGTCCAAAGAAAATAAGAGATATGGGAGCTGAAGAGCGGGACAAAAAACTTAAAGAACTCAAGCTTGAGCTTTTCAAGGAAAAAGGCAAGATTGATGTGGGTGGAGTATCTGATAGTCCAGGCAGGATTCGTGAACTACGAAAGACAATTGCGCGGATACTGACAATTAAAAAGGAGATGTAAGAGTAAAGATGCAGGATATATGCAATAAGTGCGGACTTCCAAGAGACCTTTGTGTTTGTGAGACAATTTCCAGAGAGGCGCAACATATAGATATATGTTATGTTAAAAAGCGTTTTGGGAAATTTTCAACAGTCATAAAAGGCATTGACCCAAAAGCGACAGATATTAAACAGCTTGCAAAAACACTCAAGGGAAAGCTTGCGTGTGGCGGGACATCAAAGAATAATATGATTGAACTGCAGGGCAGGCACAAGGAAGAATGCAAGAAATTGCTTGTCGGGCTTGGGTTTAATGAGGACTCAATAATTGTTTCATAGGTTGTTTTCATGATAACTGCGCAAAATGTGGTTAGGCATGAGCTGATCGGTCTTAAGGTCAAGGTTGTGCAGGCAGATGGCAGATGTGCCTGCGGGACTGTTGCTGATGAGACAAAGAATATGGTTTATGTCATGTCGGGCAGTGAGATTGTCCGATTTCCAAAGGATAAAATTGTACTTGATATAACAATCCCCTCGGGAGATGTTGTACGTGTAAATGGAAAACTCCTTATGGGGCGACCAGAGGAACGTGTACGAAAAAAACTTCCAGGTAAATGGAAGATGCAGGATTAATATTTAAAAAACGGTTGATTGGATGGTAAAAGATAAAGTAAATAACATAGGAATTCAGACAAAGACTATTCCCAAAGATGTATGTGATGATAAGGCATGCCCTTTTCATGGGTCTCTTAAAGTGAGAGGCAAAGTCTTTACAGGAACTGTAGTTTCGGCAGTTATGAGCAATTCTGTCGTTGTTGAATGGAGATATACTTTTTTCGTTTCCAAATATGAGCGTTATGAAAGGAGAAAATCAAAGGTTGTTGCACATAAGCCACCATGTTTTCACCTGAAGAAAGGTGATACAGTCCGTATAGCTGAGTGCAGGCCTATAAGCAAGACTAAAAAGTTTGTAGTTATTGAAAAGATTTAGAGTGTTGAAACCCTATGAAAGCAATAAGTGTGAAATCAACAAAGGCTGTACAGACAGGAAGCATAATCAGGTGCATTGATAATAGTGGTGCCAAAAAACTGGAAGTCATAGCAGTCAAAGGTTTCAAAGGGATTCGTAAGAGGCATCCTGCAGCAGGCATTGGCGGCCTTATAATATGTGCTGTAAAGTCTGGTGATCAGAAAATCAAGCATGAAATTGTCAAGGCAGTCCTTGTGACACAGACAAAAGAGTATCGCAGGGCAAATGGTGTAAGGATTAAGTTTCCTGAGAATACTGCAGTGCTTGTACAGGATAATATGGAGCCCAGAGGCAAGCAGATAAAGGGAGTAATTGCAAAGGAAGTTGTTGAAAGGTTTCCTATGATCGGTAAGATTGCTGCAACAATTGTGTGATGGTGTATTATAGATGAGTGAAAAATGGTCATGTTCATGGAAGAGTTCGAAAGAGGCTGCAAAACAGAGGAAGTATCTATATAATGCACCACTTCATGTGAAAAGGAAGTTTCTGTCTGCAAATCTTTCAAAGACTTTGAGGAAAAATGTTGGGAAAAAATCCATATCGCTTCGTGCAGGTGATGAAGTCATAGTCAAGAGAGGATCACAGGCCGGTTCAACATCAGAAGTGACTGATGTTTTTGTGAAGAAAGGGACTGTGTATCTTAAAGGTATTGTGAGGAAAAAGACAGATGGAACTGAAGCTCATATTCCTATCAAGCCGTCAAATGTTCAGGTTATTTCATTAAACCTTGATGATCCAAGGCGTCTTGGCAAGAGTGCTGCCGGGAAAAAGGTTGAGGTTAAGCCTAAGAAAGTGAAGGCGGAGACTAAGACTGAAGACAAGCCTAAGAAAGCAGAGGCAGAAAAGAAGACTGAGAAAAAAGAGGAGAAGAAAGTTGAAAAAAAGCCAGCCAAAAAAGAAGTCAAGAAAACAATTAAAAAAGCAGAGGTAAAAAAACCTGCTGCAAAGGGGAAGAAAAAATAATATTTTTAAGGAATGAGTGATTATAATGCATCTTAAGAGATTACAGGCATCAAGGAACTATCATATACCGAAGAAAGTATATACATATACTGTTGCGGCAAAAGCAGGTCCGCATGGCAAATCTGAATGTATACCTTTAGGCGTTCTTCTTAGAGATATTTTAGGTTTTGCTGACACGCTTTCAGAAGCAAAGAGAATACTTAACAAAAGTTTTGTGCTTGTAAACGGGAAGATTGTCAAGGACTACAAATTTCCTGTAGGGCTTATGGATGTGCTGTCTTTTTCAAAGACAGATAAGCATTTCAGGATTATTCCTGAATCAGGAAAGCTTGTTCCAAAAGAGATTGAAAAGAAAAATTCATCTTTCAAGCTTGGCAAGATTGTTGTCAAGAATCATGTTCACGGCGGGAAAATACAGTTCTGTCTTCATGATGGCACAACATTTTTGGCTGATGCCAAAAAAGCTGCTTATAAAGTCGGTGATACGCTTAAGGTTACAGTTCCTGACAATAAGATTGATGTTCACCTGCCTATGGAACCCGGCTCTGTTGCAGTCATTATGGGCGGCAAGCATGTAGGTGGTGTCGGCAAGATCAAGGAAGTGCAGATAATAAACAGCCCGGAACCTAATATGGCTCTTGTTGATGTTGACGGTACTGTGGTAAGGACATTATTGGATTATGTGTTTGTTGTCGGCAAGGACAAACCACTGATAAAAATATGATTTAGGAATGGATTGTTAAAGTTTTGTGATTATGATGAATCAAATGAGGATTATCAAAATATCAAAGGTTGTATTGAATATAGGTCTTGGCAAGAATGTAGACCGTCTTGACAGTGCTATGATGCTTGCTGAGCGTCTTACCGGGTGCAAGCCGGTGAAAACTCTTGCTACGAGCAGGGCAAAGACATTCAAGGTAGGCAGAGGAAGAGCTATTGGCGTCAAAGTCACTATGAGGGGGGATAAAGCATTGGAGCTTCTTAAGAGACTGCTTCGTGCCAAAGGCAATATGCTTAAAAAATCATGTTTTGATGATGAAGGTAATTTCAATTTTGGATTCAGTGAGTATCTGGAGATACCAGGCATTAAATATGACCCTTCAATTGGTATTATGGGCTTTAATATGAGCATCACTCTTGAAAGAGCTGGCTTTTGCATAAAAAGAAGGAAAGTCAGGAAGACAAAAGTCCCTCATAACCATAGGATATTAAAAGATGAAGCTATAGAGTTTATGAAGAAGGAGTTTGAAGCAAACATTGTCTGATGACAGAATAAATATTTATGTGATAATTTATGGGAGATTACAAAAAACTTTTGAAGCAACTGGAACAGAAGTCCAACAAGACTAAGGCAGTTAAGTTTTTAAAGCATAATAAGCCAAAGGACAGGAAGTCTGGCCTGTCTCTTATGAGATGCAGAAGATGCGGAAAGAGGGGAAAAGGCATTATTAAGATGTATCATCTTTTTTACTGCCACCAGTGCTTTCGTGAGATTGCAAAAAATCTTGGTTTCAAAAAATATGATTAAATTTACCGGTGATTAATGATATGATGCATAATATGATTGCAGATGCTATGACTGTACTTAGGAATGCTGAAAGTATAGGTAAGGATGGATGCACACTTAACCATGCACCGTCTATGTTGCAGAGCATTGTAAAGATATTCAAAGAAAATGGATATATTGCAGGCTATAAAGTTGTTAAGGACTGCAAAGGCGACAGGATTGAGATTGAGCTTAATGGCATGATCAATGACTGCAAACCTATAATGCCACGACATGCTATCAAGAAAGATGAGTATATGAAGTTTGAGAAAAGGTATCTTCCAGCAAGCAATGTCGGTGTTATGATAATCTCCACATCTGAAGGCATAAAGGTACATAAAGATGTGAAAGGCAGAATTGGTGGGACTCTTATCGCTTATGTTTATTGATTGGTGTTTAATTTATGGTATATGAACAGAAATATGATATTGCAGAAGGAGTGAAAGTTGAAGCTGGTGCTGATGGCATGGTTTCTATTTCCGGAGAAAAAGGCAGTGTTGATAGAGTTTTTGTTCATCCGCATGTTAAGCTATCTATCGGTTCTGACTGTGTTACAGCCAGTACTGAGTCAAAAAGAAAAATGAATAAAGCTGTTGTAGGTTCCTGGATATCGCATATAAATAATATGGCAAAAGGTGTTACCAGCGGTTTTGTGTACAATATGAAAATTGTATATACTCATTTCCCGATGACAGCTTCAGTAAATAATGGTGTTGTTGAAATCAAGAATTTCCTTGGTGCCAAAGGCATTCTGAAAGCTAAGATTGTCGGTGATACTGGGGTTAAAGTAGGAAAAGAAGATGTTACTGTTACTGGCATGGATAAGGAACATGTTGGCCAGACTGCTGCCAATATTGAGAGGGCATGCAAGGTCAAGGGCAAAGACAGGAGAGTTTTCCAGGACGGAATCTTTTTTGTGAGCAAAGAATAAATATTATGGTGTTTATATGGTTGAGAAACTGCTTGAAGTGAGGAAGCTGATAAAGAGCAAGAAACCTACATTTATCCGACAGGATGCAGGCAGGCATCTTAAGCTTGGCACTTCCTGGAGAGCAAGGAAAGGAAGGCATAATAAGCTTCGGATGTACAGGAGAGGTAAAATGCCGACTCCAAGCTATAGCTCGCCATCAAAGACTAAAGGCCTGCACGCATCCGGCAAGAGAGAAGTCATGATTTACAAAGTATCTGATATTGATTCAGTTGATAAGGATACGGAAGCTGCAAGGATAAGCAGTGCAGTTGGTATTAAGAAAAGGATTGATATTATAAAGCATGCTGAAAAGCTTAAGATCAGAGTGCTTAATCCCGGCCTTGCTGTGTTGAAGGCTATGAAAGCTGCTGTAAATAAAAAGAAAGCAGAGGATAAGAAAAAGGAAAAGACCGAGAACAAGACCGTTGAAAAAAAGAAATTGGAGTAAAATAATTGGTGATTTTATTGACGCTGATAACATTTTTGCATGCAGGACACAAAAAATGCCCAAAATGTGGGACATTTGGTAATACGCGTAAGGAAGATGATATCAGGTTTTATGAATGTCCACTATGCAATACTGAGTTTACTGATGAACTTATATTATCTGAGGGCATTGATGTTGAGCTGACAAATAATTAATGTGATCTTATATGAATACAAGGCAACAGAAAGAACTGGCTGCAAGAGTACTTAATGTAGGGAAGGATAGGGTATGGCTTACTCCTGAAAATCCTGAAGATTTGAGTGCTGCAATCACACGCCATGATATACGAGGTCTTGTTGATAAAGGCATTATCAAGGTCAGGCCTCTTGTAGGCCAGAGCAGAGTCCGTGCAAGAAAGATTGCACTGCAGAAGAAAAAATCTTTAAGGACTGGACCAGGTTCACGGAAAGGTACTGCAAAGACACGATTACCAAAAAAAGAGGCATGGATGAAAAAGATAAGAGCTTTGAGAGCAGAGCTTTTAAGGCTGAAGGAGAAGAAACTTATTGATCCTGAGGTTTACACTAAAATGTATAAGCTGTCCTCAAGTGGTTTTTTCAGGAACAAATCGCATCTTAAACTTTACATAAAGAAACTTAAGGAATAATATTTCAAAATAATGGTGAATTTAATGAATTCCAAACATCTTTCGCAATTCAGGAGAAGGCGTGAAGGCAAGACTAACTTCAAGAAGAGATTGAATCTTCTGGTTTCAGGTACGCCAAGGCTGGTTGTACGCAGGACCAATACTAAGATCATTACTCAGATTGTCAAGTCTGACTGCGGGCAGGATAAGACAATTGTTGCTGTTGACTCGTCTTTTCTTGCAAAGGCTGGCTGGAAAAATTCTCTTAAGGGAATTCCAAGCGCCTACCTTACAGGACTTCATCTTGCAAAGGTTGCAAAATCAAAAAAGGTTACCAATGCAATACTTGATATTGGCATTCTGACACCTACAAAGGGGGCAAAGATATTTGCTGTGCTTAAGGGTGCAGTTGATGGAGGCCTTGATATACCTCATTCAGATACTAATATACCTTCTGATGATAGGATATCAGGTGCTCATGTTGATGCTTACAGGAAAAAGACAGTCAGTAAGGATTTTGATGATTTCAAGGAAAAGATAGTTTCCGGAAAGCTTGAGATCAAGAAGGCTGCTGCTAAAAAGAAGGCAAAGCCTGTTAAAAAGAAGGCGGATAAACCTGCTGTTAAAAAGAAGGCGGATGTCAAAAAGTAATTTATGTGATAGTTATGAGAGATTCAAGAAGTAATTCAAGAGACAGGCCAAGAAGAGATAATACAGAGGAGAAAGATGTATTAGCCTCATGGGTTCCACGTACCGAGCTTGGCAGAAAAGTCATGAATGGCGAGATAAAGACTATTGATGAAATTTTTGAGAAAGGCTATGTGATAAGAGAATCTGAAATTGTTGATTATCTTGTCCCTGGTATTGAAGAGAAGATAATACAGATTGGAGGCAATCCAGGTAAAGGAGGAAGCATCAGAAGGACTCCTATAAGATTTACTAACAGGATGCATAAGTCTGGAAGAAGACGAGCTATACATGCACTTGTTGCAGTAGGTAATGGTAATGGCATCATTGGTATTGGCTATGCTACAAGCAAGGATGTTACATCAACAATTGCAAATGCTGTAAAGAAGGCAAAACTTAATGTTATACCTATTCGAAGAGGTTGCGGTTCATGGGAATGCCAGTGCGGCCTGCATCATTCTATACCTTTCAAGACAGAATCCAAGTGCGGTTCTGTGCATGTAAGGCTTATGCCTGCACCTAAAGGGATTGGTCTTTGTGTTGCCAAGGAGGCAAAAGTGCTGCTTTCTCTTGCAGGAGTAAAAGATGCATGGGGGAATAGCAGTGGCCAGACAAAAACAAGACTTAATTTCATAAAGGCAATATTTGGGTCACTGAAAAATCTTAATAAGATGAGAGTTTCCAAGGATGTTATGAAGACTACAGGCCTTATTGAAGGTACTATTGGTCCTGTCAAGAAGGATGTTAAGGAGGAATGATTATCATGTCAAAATTGTATGCTGTAATAAGGGTTCGTGGGACTGTAGGTATAAGAAAAGAGATAGTGTATACTCTTACATCTCTTAAGCTTACAAAACCGAATCATTGTGTTATTATTCCTGAAAATGTGCATATGACAGGTATGCTCAAGAAAGCTAAGGATTACATTACATGGGGAGAGATATCTGATGAATCTCTTAAGACATTAATTGCAAAGAGAGGCAAGGTCAGTTCCAGCAAGTTTATTGATCCTAAAGATGTTTCTTCAGCTTTAAAGAAATTTAAGGATGGAAAAGCTAAGGATTCTGGAATCAAGACTGTGTTTATGCTTCATCCACCGATTAAAGGACATGAGCGTGGAGGCATAAAAAGGTCTTTTGTGCAGAAAGGTGTTCTTGGATATCGTGGTGATAAGATAAATGATCTTCTTGCTAAGATGATATGATTTTGTGATAAAGATGGTTGTTAACAAGACAAAAAAAGTGAGGAAACTTAGAGGCTCTCGTACTTATGGCTGGGGCTCTCCTAAAAAGCATAGGGGTGCAGGAAGCCGTGGTGGTAGAGGTATGGCTGGTTCTGGTAAGAAGGGACAGCAGAAGATGACTTCACTTCATCTTATCAAAAGAACGATAGGTAAGTCTGGTTTTACGAGGCCTAGTAAGGTTATCACTAAAGATGTAGCTGTTAATCTTAGTGTTATCATGTGCAATATTGATAAATATGTTAAAGATGGCGCTGCAAAGAAATCAGGTAGTGTTGTTGATCTTGATGTTGGCAAGCTGGGGATTACAAAAGTTCTTGGCGCTGGCAGTGTAGATATGAAAATTAATGTCACTGCGAAGATATTTTCAAGCATTGCAGTGCAAAAGATAGAAAAAGCAGGTGGAAAAGTAATCGTTGCAGAGTAGCTGCTGTGCTTTTATATCGTATGTTTTTATATATGTTTTTTTCCATATATTATTAGGTCGCTTTTGATTTTGCGATAGCTGTCCTTAACGGTGTAACTGATGGATTATGAGACGCTGATACAAAAATTACCTGGTGTTGCAAGACCAGTTAAGAGGCTTACATTTAAGGATAAAGTAAAATGGACTCTTGCAGGTCTTCTTTTCTATTATATCCTGTCTGAAATTGCAGTATGGGGTGTGTCTTCAGTAGCTATTGCGCAGTTTCAAGCACTTGAAGATATTATGGGTGCAAGTTTCGGCTCTATTATTACGCTTGGTATCGGTCCTATTGTTACTTCAAGTATTTTTTTACAGCTTCTTACGGGGTCAGGCATAATTAATTGGGATCTTTCTACTCATCATGGCAAGGTGATGTTTCAGGGGACGCAGAAGATACTTACTTTTGTGCTGTGTTTTGTTGAGGCTGCTGCGTATACTTTGATGGGCGCGATACAGCCTATGAACTTTCTTCCTTTGACTGTTACGCTTGTCATATTCCAGATAGCTCTTGGTGGTATTATTATCGTATTTTTAGATGAAGTTATAAGCAAGTGGGGTTTTGGCTCTGGTGTTTCTCTTTTCATTGCTGCAGGTGTCAGCAAACAGATATTTTTGAGGCTGTTCAATCCTTTAGGCACTACTGGTACTCCTTCAGGTATTATACCTCATTTCGGCACTTCTGTGCTTTCCGGTGCACCTGATTTTATGTCTCTTTTACCTATTGCTACAACACTTTTCATTTTTGGGCTTGTCGTCTATGCGCAGGCGATGAGGGTTGAGATACCTCTGGCTTTCGGGTCTATAAGGGGGTTTGGAAGAAAATGGCCTTTGAAATTTATATATACATCTGTGATTCCTGTTATACTTGCTGCCGCGCTCCTTATTAACTTTAAGGTGTGGGGTCAGCTTTTGGCTTCAAGAGGCTTTCCGATTCTTGGCACTTTCAGCCCTGATGGCTCACCTCTGTCAGGTTTTGCTTATTATCTTAGTCCGCCATCTAATTTTATATGGAATGTTATTACGATGAATATTGTCTTTGATGATGTCATAAGAGTTGTGCTTTATACTGGATTCTTTATGTGTGCAAGTGTGCTGTTCTCAATATTCTGGATGCATAGTGCGAATATGGATTCACGTGCTGTGGCCAAGCAGATACAGGGCAGTGGTATGCAGATACCAGGCTTTAGAAGAGATATAAGGGTTGTTGAACGAATACTTGATAGGTATATCCCTGCACTTGCAGTGCTTGGCGGTGCATTTGTCGGCCTTCTTGCTGCATTTGCAGACCTTACAGGTGCTCTTGCTGGTGGTACTGGTATACTCCTTGCAGTTATGATTATATATCAGCTGTATGAGCAGATATCTACACAGCATATGGAAGATATGAATCCTGCATTAAGGAAATTTATGGGTAAATTGTGATTATTGTGACAGGTATTATTGTTTCAATCGGAAATCTTGTATTTTTTCCTTTGCTTGGTCTTGACCCTATGTATGCGGTTGCTATCCTTTCAGTGATTCTGGCTCTTGTATTTGTCATTGCAAATAAGCTGATGGTCAACCAGGATAAGCTTAAGCATGTCAAGGCTGAGATGAAGAAGATACAGGCTGAAATAAAGAAAGCCAAAGGCAAAAATAATGATAAGGAGCTTTCTAAACTGTGGGAAAAGAGCATGAAAATTA
This sequence comes from Candidatus Nanohaloarchaea archaeon, assembly GCA_030594675.1. GTDB lineage: Archaea > EX4484-52 > EX4484-52 > EX4484-52 > GLR71 > GLR71. Next base: position 14,113 of record JAUVES010000003.1, on the reverse strand, counting down.
ATCATCAACAGCTTACAATGGTGCTTAAGCCAATGGTTGTCTCAATGCTTCTTATATTTATGGTGTTTCCATGGATGAAATTTGCATATGGAGATGTAGTGTCTCCTATCAATGATTCGTCTGTCGTGTTCACATATAGTGATTTTGAGACTGCTTTTGATGTGGGTGAGACTACTGATGGCCTGCCAGTTGTGATTGATTCCACCTCAGGCAAGAGTTATAAGATAGGTGATAAGGTTGTAATTTTAGGTAGAGAATGGATTATTGATTATAAGGAAGCTAAAAATGAGGATGATCCACCCTCTATTGTTTTTAAGACTATGAAGGTGAAACTTCCTGTTTCAGTTCCTTTTGTCGGCCAGTTTGTCGGGTGGCTGGGCTTTTATATAATTGTATCTATACCTGCCACTATAATACTTAGAAAACTGTTAAGAGTTCAATGATAGTTTAGTTTAAAAAGTTTTGTGTTAAAAGAGATGTTTATACATATACAGGTGTTTATTTATGGAACCAAGATTTAGGTCAAGATCATTTAAGAGATTACGTGTGAAACTTCCAGGTGGAGATAATGTTATCCATTACAGGCGCAAGGGCGTTTCCAAAGCGCACTGCTCTTTATGCGGTGCTGTTCTTCCCGGTGTGCCTACTGGCAGAGCTGAAAAGATAGCTAAGCTTTCCAAGACGCAGAAAAGGCCGGAGAGGCCTTATGGTGGTGTTATGTGCAGTAAGTGCGCAAGAGGAACTATTGTAAATAAAATAAGGAGCTAAGGTGATAATTATGTCAGCGATTTCTAGAGGCAGAGTCTGCGTTAAGACTGCAGGAAAAGATGCGGCTAAGTTTTGTGTTATTACAGATGTTCTTGGTGATGGCTTTGTTGAGGTTACAGGACCTAAAAAACTGACAGGCATAAAGAGACGAAAATGTAATATATTACATCTTGAGCTGACGTCTGATGTCGTGAAGATAAAGGCAAAAGCAACTGATGCAGATGTTATAAAAGCAGTTACTGATGCAAAGTTTGCAGACAAGATGAAAGCTGGTATTGCACTCTGATTTATTATGTCACAGGATAAATCTTCAGACTGGATATATAAGGATGATTCTGATACTGATTCAGAGTATGGCTGTTATCCTCATGAACGTAAGATAAAGGATCATATTGATAATGGCCTTGTTATAATTGACAAGCCTGCAGGCCCTACTTCTCATCAGGTTGCGGCGTGGGTTCGTGAGATTCTGGGTGCTAAGAAAGTAGGTCATGCCGGGACGCTTGATCCTGGTGTTACGGGTGTTTTGCCATCTCTTATCAATAATGCTACTAAGGTGACTCCTCTTTTACTTACTGAAGGCAAAGAATATGTATTTATCATGAGGCTTCATGAAAAAGTTTCTGAGAGGAAAGTATATTCTGTTGTTAAAGAGTTTATAGGGACTATTGTGCAGATGCCTCCTGTGAAATGCGCAGTTAAAAGGAGACTTAGGCAGAGAGATATCTATTCTCTTGAAATTCTTGAGATTTCTGAAAATGATGTGCTTTTTAAGGCTCAGGTGCAGGCAGGCACTTATATAAGGACATTGTGTGTTGATCTTGGAAAAAAGATGGGTGTCAAGGCACATATGCATGCTCTTCGCAGGACGCGTTCAGGTCCTTTTACTGATGAACAGGCTGTAACTCTTCATGACCTGAAAGATGCTTATGAGACCTGGAAGGAAAGTGGTGATGAATCAGGACTGCGTGAGATTATAAAACCTGTTGAGTTTGGTGTGAAACATATATCTAAGGTTCTTGTCAAGGATTCTACTGTTGCTGCTCTTTGTCATGGTGCGCCTTTGCATGTCGGTGGAATTACTAAGATATCTTCAGGCATTGATGTTGATGATTATGTTGCTGTCATGACGCTTAAAGGTGAGCTTGTAGGGGTTGGAATTGCTGCCATGAGTTCAGAGGATGTTAAGATTAAGAAGAAAGGTGTTGTTGTGATGCTTAAAAGAATTATTATGAAAGAAGATTTATATCCTCGTATGTGGAAGTAATTATATGGTTGTATCTAAAGATTTGCTTGATGTTTTAGCATGTCCTAAGTGTAAAGGAAATGTTTCTGAGAAAGGGATGTTTATTGTTTGTCATAAGTGCAAGCTTGCTTATCCTGTTTTAGATTCTGATGTCCCTGATATGCTTATTGATGATGCTTTTGAGCTTTTAAAGGCTGAAAGGGCTGGATTTAAGCATTCGTTAAAGCTTTGATATGTGATATTTTTTAAAGTTTGTGTAATATTTGTTAGTTATGATACTATCTAAAGATAAAGAAAATGAATTTTATGGGTATGTAACAAATAGGTATGATATGTTTATAGATGATGATGTTTTTGGCAGTGATTTTGTTACTTCTGTATTCAAGAAATTGGATATGTGCGATAATTCAGCTTCTATTCGCAGGAAGTTGTTTTCGGACTATGAATCTATAAATATAAGGCTTGATCTTGAAAAGGAATATTCTTCGTTATTTTCTGAAGAGGATTATGGTTTAGGATATGACAGGGTGTTTAAGGCACTTTTCTTTTATGATTTAGCTTTGCGTATGTATGATGTCCTTGGGTCTTTTTCCGGGCCTGATAATCCATTTTTTGATGAAAGTGATTCTGATGCTGTTGCTTCTTTAATTAGAGGAGTATCATTTGAGGGTGGTGTTGATGATGGTATGTGTTTAGATTATGGACATGCTTTAGGGATTGCTGCTGATTTTGTGAATAGTTGCAGAGAGTCATTGATTCGTGATATTTTAGATAATAATTATACTTCTGCGGATTCTTTTACAGTCGGTATTTTTTATGATGGTTGGATCTCGTCTTTTTTCTCTTCTTATAGAGTTAAAATGAATATTTTTGTAGATAATATTTATATTGATGATATGCGGGCAGAATTAAATTGGATTGCAACATCTAAATTGGGTTCTGAAAAGGAAAAAGTAGTAACATCTTTGAAAATGCCTATGTCTTGCCATACACCTGATACTGGTGCATATTATTTTCAGCCGGAGTATTCTCATTTTAATATTGGGTTAAGAGATATAGCTTTATTGTCTTTGGATAATGATGGATGTTTGCATATGAGTTATGAATAAAAACAAAGACTATTTAAAATTTAGGTCTTAATTTTATTTATTATTTAGTGCAGAGGTCGCTTAGCCAGGTAGAGCGCTGGACTTGAGATCCAGTGAGTCTTTGACTCCCGGGTGTTCGAATCACCTCCTCTGCGCTTTTTTTCTCTTTCGAGGGGACTTGCACGAATCAAAGATTCGCTCATTTCGCAGCTTCGCGGCGAAATCCCTCGAGGCGTAAGCGACGTTCACATCTGCGATGTGAAGTCACTATCTGTGTCTTTTTGATGTGAAGTCACTGTTTTTTATTTATTTTTTTCAGTATGTTTATAAAGTTAATTTCTGTTATTTAGTGAGTATATTTGTGGTTTATATGACGCTTGAAGAAACAAAAAAGAACATCATATACCTTTAAAGTTTTAACTTCACCGAAAACAATAATAAGATATCAGGCCTATTTTTTGTATATGTTATTCTTGAAAAAGATTGATGAGCTTCTTAATATTTATAACAAAGAAAATTTTGATTATCTTAAAGTCTTAGATAAGAATAAGATTGATGTATGTTTTGAAAAAGATGAGGAATCTTTTAAGGCAGCATTACCTGCTGATTCATCTGAGTTGCTTATTGTGACTGATTCTGCTTTTTCCGGTTCTTATCTTGAAGGTCTTGGTATCTATAAGTCTGCGAAGATCTGGAAGATTGAAGAGGAGAGTATGGAAGAGGTGGAGAAGGTTGTTGCCTTTTCCGGTGGTTGTGTCAAGGTGATGGGTTTTGGCGGTGGCCGACCTTTAGATGTTGCCAAGATGGTCGCCCTTAAACTAGGCAAACCGCTTGTTTCTGTGCCTACTGCACCGAGCCATGACGGTCTTGTTGCAAGGAACTGTGCACTAAAGGAAGGTGGAATAAAAAAGTCTTTTTCTACACTTTATCCTGAATGTGTGATTGTTCCTGAGCATTTGTGGAAAGGTTCGGGTAATCTAAGGCTTTCAGGAATTCTTGATGTATTGAGTAGTATTGTCTCTTTGCAGGATGTTTCTCTTTCTATGGCAAGGAATGGGTTTAAGCCGGATTCTGAGTATATGGTGTATTCGCTTATTGCTGTGAGACGGCTTTTGGCTGGACAGGATATGGATTCATTTGCTGCTGCTCTTATAATTTCCGGGCTTGCGATGCATGAACATTCTAATTACTGTTCCGGCTCTGAGCATGAGATTGAGAAGATTGTGTGTTCTGCTGATTGCGTTGATGGTAGCAGGCATCTGCATGGCCAGCTTGCAGGTGCAGGTGCGTTGATTGCAGCGAAAGTTTATGAGATGTATGGTGATAAGATGCCATCTGGTCTTTTCTTTGATTCTGAGATAGTTTACAGCAGTCTTGTGCAGGTGTTTGAAAGGTGTGGTGTTCTTTTATTTGCTCTGGAGCCTATTGTTGAGCATAGAGATGATCTTGAAAAACTTTTTGAAGGTCTGCATAAGGTTCGGCCTGAAAGATATACATTATGGAATTTTGTTAATCCGGAGATGATTGACTGGAAGAAAGTGCTTGATGAAATTATAAAAGAAAAAAAATGAAAAGAAGAAATTACCAGTCTATGTTGGCAAAGTCATCTTCTAAGTTTTCCAGGTCTGCGTCTTCTAAGTCATTGTTTATTGTGTCTATGTCTGAAATCTCTGTAGATACTTCGTCTGTTATTGTGTCATCTGCTGTTGGCTGTTGCGGAGGGGTATATTCTCTATCCGGTGTCTGTATGTCAGGTCTTTCAGTCTTTTTTATACATCCTGAAGTCAGGCAGATTAGTAGAAGTGCAATTATTAGAATTGTTGTGTATCTTTTCATTTGGCATCACTTATAATTTAGTGTTGTAGTTCATATATTTTTCCTTTTTCTAAAAAAGAAAAAGATCAGGATGTTGTCTCATCCTCATCTGTTTCTTCTACAATCTCATACACTTCATCTTCTTCCAGGTCTTCTTCTGTTTCAACTTCTGTTGTTATGTCGCCTCCCGCCAGCTTTATTTCTCTTATAATTTCCATCAGGAGTTTCTGTGCATCTTTTAAGTCTTCATGTGCTTCTCTTAGGAGCTGTCTTGATTCATTCAGAAGTTCTGTTATCTGGGTTATCTCATCTTCGGTCGGGTCATCTGATTTTAGTTCATGTGCCTGGCTTAAAAGGTTTTTTGATTCATTGTGCTTATCTTTTGCACTGGCTATTTTTGCACTAAAGTTCTCTACTTTAGCATCAATGTCATCTATATCAATTCCTTCTTCTTCCATTTCAGCTAGTATGGAGTCGAGCTTTTCTTCCATGTGCTGGCTTCTTTGTACTATGTTCCATACTTTTGCATGTACTAGCTGTGCTGCGTGCACTTTTTCCCTGTGCTGAATCTTTTTCCAGGCATTGTTCATATTCTCTGCTGCACTCTGGATTTCTTCCTTTGTGGTTGCTGCTTCAAGTTCGGTTATGGAAGCTTCAAGCTCTGCTATTGCTGCGTCTATCTCTGCGATTATTTCGGCTGCCTTGTCTTCATCCATATCTTCTGCAGACTCTACCTTGTTCTTTATCTTGTTGAGATGTTCAATTGCCATCTTTGCACCGTTTACAAGATATTCTTTTGCATGTTCCTGTACTTCTGCTCTTAACTGGTTGCATTCTTCACTGTCTACATCCTGGCATTCTCTTAGCTGGGTCTTGGTCGCCAGGAACAGAGCTTTTCTTTCCTTGTAGATCTTGTTTGCTTTCATATAGTCCTGTTTAGCTTTATTGAAATTATCTTCTGCCTGTTTTAATTTGTTTGCAGCTATTACTCTTTTTTTGTATAACATTGTCTTTTTTACTGGTTTAAGTTCCATGTTTCCAAGCTTTTTTTCTGCATTTTTGGGGTTCATCTCAAGCATATTTTTCTGCTCGGCTCTTGTCATGTGCAGGAATACTTTTGCTTTTTCTTCTGTAAGGTTTTTGATAAAGCCGGTTATTTTTGGATGTGTCTCTGCGAGCCTGTCTACTCTTTTTAATCTTGCTTCGGTCACTTTATCTGAAATTGCCTGTGCAAGGTATGGCCTGTCTTTTATTATGTTTGCTCCTGCTATGAATAATCTGCCGCATTTTTGCTCTGCATCTTCAATACCTTTATCTCTTAAGAAATCAATGCATTTCAACTCTTTTCTTAAGAGTCTGCCGCATGTCTCAACAGGTGTGTCTGACAGTTCATTCTTTTTTAAGAAGTCTGCGCAGATTCTCATTCTTGGCTCAATGCTTGTTAGCTGCGCCGGCCTTTGGGCTGTGATCTGGATATTGTTAGATGTAGTTGTTATTGTCTGTTGTGCATCTTCTGCTGCAAATGCTGCCGGCACTGTACTTATCAGGTATAATGCCAATATTAATATACTTATTTGTCTTTTCATTTTCAATTACCTCTAATCATTTTCTAATCATTTTTTTTATAAATTTGATTTCATTAAAGAGTTGAGGTTCTGTCTAGTATATAAACTTACTTGTTTTTTCTTTAATTTATGCCGTTTTAAATACTTTAAAACCCTTTATAACGCTTTATGATGTCTGAATTTGCCTATAGAAAGCTTTTTATATCTCTGTTCAATTATTGAATGTATGGCCAGAATGTTTGTGTTTATTTCTTTAGTGTTGCTGCTGTTGTTGAATGTTAATTGTGTTTCTGCTGCAACTGTACATGGAGACATATATGATATGGATTTTGATCTGGCTGTGGATGCTGTAGTAACTGTCAATTCTGTTCCTGAACAGACTTATGTTGCAAAAGATGGCTCTTATTTATTTATTCTGGCTCCCGGGGATTATGTAATAGATGTGATGTATAAATCAGATTATATGAAATATAGCGCGAGGCAGAATGTGACTATTGTGACAGATGGCAGTTATGTTCTGGATATGATTATGTTTCCTGATATGTCTGAAGAGGAAGATCTGCTTAATGAGGATATAGACTTTTCTGATGTGTATGTTGATGAAGAGGAAGATGATTCTTATCTTATGTATGCTGTTGTGGGTGCTGCTTCCTGTTTTATTGTCTTTTTTGCCTTAAGATATAAGATGGGTGGCAGGAAGCGAGTTTCAGTTGAGAGGGAAGATTCTGCTGATGATGTTATAGATTTTATCAAGAAGAATGACGGCCGTGTGACCCAGAAAGATATCAGGAGGCAGTTTCCTGTGTCTGAGGCGAAGATAAGCCTTATCCTTACTGAGCTTGAAGACAGGAAGATTATAAGGAAGATTAAGCGGGGCAAGGGCAATGTGATTGTGCTTCTCGGGAAGAAGGGTTGAGATGGTAAAGAAGCGGCAGTTTTTGACTTTAGGAAAGAAGCTGGTGTATGAGAATCCATGGCTTAAACTGCATGAGTATAAGATTAAACGGGATGGCTCTGAAAGCATATATACTGTTGTTGAACGGTCTGATACTGTGATAATCGTTCCATTGTCTTCAAAGAATGATACAATACTGCTTAAACAATACAGGTATCCTGTTGATGGTGATTCGCTGGAGTTTCCTATGGGTGGGGTTGATGATGGTGAAACAATGGAAGATGCTGCTGCAAGGGAATTGCTGGAGGAGACTGGATTGACATCGCATAGTCTGGAAAAAGTTGGGGAATATTATGCTAATCCAGGCCTTTCTTCCCAGAAAGTTTTGGTGTTTACAGCAAAAGTAGATGACATTGCTGTTGAAAATGTTGTTCTTCAGGCAAATGTTGATGAAATACAGGAGATAAAGAAAGTTTCATTGGATGAAGTGTTTGATATGGCTGCCAAAGGTATAATTACTGATGGGTTTACTTTAGCTGCCTTATTATTTCTGAAGTTACATGCAAAACCTTTATAAAATTATCATGACTATTAAACTTGTAATTTAGTGCGAAGCTGGATTCTAGACTATTTTTTATGTTTCTGATGCTGAGTATTATGATGTTCCGGCAAGTTTTTGCCGTTGGTTCAAATTCCTAGGACCAAAAAACAAAAAGGTGTAAATATGGCTGAAGAAGGTAAGAAAAAAATAGATAAGCAGGCGAAAGTATCTAAGGTCACTAAATCTGCAGAGGTTAGACCTAAGCAGAAGCCTGCCAAAGATATTGTCCGTATCAAAGGGACTGATGTTATTTCTGATAAGAGATTAGATATAGGGCTTACAGCAGTAACTGGTGTTGACTACAATCTATCACGGGCAGTGCTTCATGTTGCAGGTATAGATTATAATGTCAAGGTTGAGTCTCTTTCTGAAAAAGATATTGAGAAGATAGAAGAGATTATAGATGATCCTGTAAAGTTTGGTGTGCCTTCATGGTATCTTAACAGGAGAAATGATTATGTTTCAGGTGAGGATCGGCATTTGACTGGTTCTGATATTCGCCTTATACTTCGAGATGATATAAACCGTCTCAGAAAAATTCGTGCATATAGAGGAATAAGGCATGAGCTTGGGCTTCCTTCAAGGGGGCAGAGGACGAAATCCTCTTTCAGAAAAGGTAGCGGTGCAGCAGGCCGCAAGAAAAAGTAGGTGAGGTATTATGGGAGATCCAAGAAAATCTAAAAAACTGTTCAGCCGTCCTATGAGACCTTATGATAAGGATCGGATTGCTTCTGAAAAAGAGCTTATGCGGAAATTTGGCCTTAGAAGGAAGAATGAAATATACAGAGCTGAGTCAATCCTTCGTGATATTAGAAGAAGGGTCCGGTTGATTATCGCTACAAAAGATAAAGAAGCTGAGAAGACACTTTTGCAGAAAGTTGTGAAGATGGGGCTTTTGAAAGAAAAAGAAGTTTCAATTGATTCTATACTTAGCCTTAATATAGAAAACTATCTTGAGAGAAGGCTTGAAACGCAAGTCGTACGCAAAGAACTTGCAAATTCCTATCTGCAGGCAAGGCAGTTTATTGTTCATGGGCATATATTTGTCAATAATCTTAAAGTAACTTCTCCAAAGTATCTTGTCGGTTTTAATGAAGAAGATTCTGTGTCGTATAGTTCGCGCTCATCTCTTGTTTCTGGTTTTAAATATAAGCCAAAGAAAGTGAAAGTGCGTGAAGAGAGGGATTCTAATCGCAGATTCGGCAGTCGAAGACCTGGAGGAAGACCTGGAGGACGGCCACCGTTTAGAGGCCGGACTGATAATAGGTCTGCTACTGCACCAAAAAGTCCAGAAGGAGGCGTTAAGAAATGAATAAAGAAGGTAAGCCTGCAAAGTGGGGTGTTGTACATATATACAGCAGTTTCAACAATATTCTGATTACCCTTACTGATATTACTGGTGCAGAAACTATAGCCAAATGCAGCGGTGGTATGATGACTGACAGAGGCCGTGATCAGGCAGCTCCTTATGCTTCTATGCAGGCTGCCCAGAGGGTTGCCCAGGAAGCTGTTGAAAAGGGAATTACAGGCGTTCATGTCTATGTAAGGGCTCCTGGTGGCAATAAGGCAAAGACTCCTGGAAAAGGTGCTCAGCCAGCTATAAGGGCGCTTATTAAGGGCGGCCTAAGGATAGGTAATATTAAAGATGTAACTCCGCTACCCCATGATAAGACGCGTAAACGTGGCGGAAGACGTGGAAGGAGAGTGTAGATATGAAAGTTAAAGTTGTGAGTAAAGATGACAGGTCTGTCAAGCTTGATATTTCAGAGACTACACCTGTATTTGCTAATTCGCTTCGGAGAGTCATCATGCAGAAGATACCAGTTCTTGCGATAGAGACTGTTGATTTTATTGATAATACCTCTGCATTGTATGATGAGGTTATTGCACATCGTCTTGGCCTTATACCTATTTCCGTTGATATGAAGAAGTATGTTACTAAGGATGCATGCAAGTGCAAGGGTAAAGGATGCTCTTCATGCCAGGTCAAATTTGTCCTGAGCAAGAAAGGACCATGTGTTGTATATGCAAAAGATATGAAATCTACTGATCCTGGAGTTAAACCTTTTGATGGTGATGTTGTAATTATCAAGCTTTTGAAAGGTCAGGCAATCGATTTTGAGGCGACTGCGCAGGTTGGGACTGCAGAGGATCATACGAAATGGCAGTCTGCTATTGTTGGCTATAATTACTATCCAATACTTAAGGTTGATAAGAAGAGAATTGCAGAGGCAAAAAAATGCATTGCTGCATGTCCAAGGAAGCTTATAACAAAGGACTTCAAGATTAAGGATCCATATATGTGCCATCTTTGCGGTTCATGCTCAGCTGCATGTCCTGATGGTGTTGTGACTATTGATGGTGATCCTTCACGAATTGTCTTTACTCTTGAATCTGTGTGTGGCCTTCGTCCTGAAGATATAATCAGAAGTTCATTAGGATTTTTGAAAAGTAGGATTGGCGAACTTGAAGAGGCGTTCATAAAGACTGCTAAATAGGTATTGTGCAGGGGTCGCCAAGCCTGGTCAACGGCGCGGGACTTAAGATCCCGTGAGTCAGTCTCTTCGAGGGTTCAAAACGACCGATGCTCCGTCGACGCGCGGACGACATTCATGCCTTTGGCATGAAGTCGGCCATCATAATCATTATTGATTTGTGTAAAGGAGTATTGTTTGTGGAAATCCCTTCCCCTGCATATTCACATTAATAAAGGTTTATAAAGTTATCATTTTAAGTTATAGCAATTTGTATTGTTTTAATTATCTCCGAGTATGTGACTTTATTTTCTGTCACGTGCGAGGGAAACCATCTGGAGGTTTAATCTATGGGAAAAAGAACAGGTCCGACGAATCCGGTGACAGTTACTCTTATAAAAGATCTTAAGAAACTGGCACTAAAAGAAAAAGCAGCAATATGGAAAGATATTGCTAAATGGTTTGAGAAATCATCTCGCAGGCGACCTGCTGTCAATCTTGGAAAGCTTGAGAGATTCTATGACAAAAAGCTTGATTTTATTGTTCCTGGCAAGGTTCTAAGTGATGGTGTAATTACAAAACCTGTCAGTGTTTGTGCTCTATCTGCATCAGCTTCTGCAAAAAAGAAGCTGGCTGCTGTTAAAGGGGATTTTATGACAATTCCTGAGCTTATGAAAAAGAATCCGAAAGGCAAGAACCTTCGGATTATAGTGTAGGCGATTGTTATGATAATTGATGGTACTGATCTTATACTTGGAAGAATGGCGTCACTTGTGGCTAAAAAGCTTATGGCTGGTGAATCTGTCACTATTGTAAATGCAGAGAATGTTGTTATTTCAGGCAGCAGGACTGATGTGTTTGCAAAATATAAGCGGAAGCGTGACCAGGGAGATATATATAAAGGCCCTTTTGTTTCAAGGATGCCTGACAGGCTTGTAAGAAGGGTTGTAAGAGGTATGCTTCCAAGGAAGAAATCTAAAGGACGTGATGCATATGGCAATCTTTCTGTCTATATAGGTAAGCCTGAATCTGTTGATGGTAAAATTGAAACTTTTGATGTTTCAAAGAGTACATTGAAAAATCATAAATATGTTACTGTTCTTGAGTTGAGCAGGTGGCTTGGTGCTAAGGTGTGATGTTATGAAAATTATAAATTCTGTTGGCAAAAGAAAAAATGCGGTTGCAAGGGCAGTTATCAAGGCTGGCAAAGGGCAATACAGGATTAATAAAGTTCCTGTGAAACTTGTACAGCCAGAGGTATCAAGACTGAGGCTTCTTGAGCCGGTAAGACTTTCCAAGTCTGAAGCAGATAAGCTTGATATAAGCGTTGTCACTAATGGTGGTGGCACTACTGGTATGGTTGATGCTGCAAGGCAGGCTGTTGCAAGAGGTATTGTTGAATGGACAAAAAGTGATGAGCTTAGGAAGATGTTTATTGCTTATGACAGAAATCTTATAGTCAATGATCCAAGAAGGAATGAAACCAGCAAGGAATCGCATTCCAGTATGGGTCCAAGAAGGAAGAGGCAATCAAGTAAGAGGTGATTTATTGTGATAATACCAGTTAGATGTTTTACGTGCGGCGGCGTTATTGGCAGCAAGTGGGAAAAATATAAAGAACTTGTTGAGAAAGGCAAGACTCCTGCTGATGCTTTAGATAAGCTCGGCGTTAAAAGATATTGCTGCAGAGGTCTTTTATTGACTCATGTAAATCTTATTGATGATGTTGCAAAATTTAAGGTTGTTGCTAAAGAATAGTTTTTTATATTTTTTACTTTTATAAGTATTTAGAGCATATAGGAATATATGCTCCCGTAGTGTAGACCGGCCAATCATTCTGGCCTTTCAAGCCAGTGACTCGGGTTCAAACGAGGGGACTCCCTCGAGGCGTGCATGACATTCATGCTTACAGCATGAAGTCATTGTTCATTATCGAATTTAATGTGCGTCGTGGGTCTCTTCTGAAAGTCCCGGCGGGAGCATGTTTTTTTGTGCAGGGGTTGCCAAGCCAGGTTAAAGGCGCTGGGCTTAGGACCCAGTCTCGTAGGAGTTCGAGGGTTCGAATCCCTTCCCCTGCACTTTATTTGTTTTTTATTCTTGTTTTTGCAGTATTTTTTCAAAAGGTTTTTAAATTTAGGCATAGATATATAATTCATGGGCTCTTTGGAACTTGTTTCTCATTCTTATTCTGATTTTGCGAGAAATGGAGAGGTATTGGATTCTCTTGTAGAAAATCTCACTTTTTATAGAAGTGACGATCATATCTCTTGGGCTATGCTTTCTGATTTCAAGAAGACTATGAAGCTTGTCTTAAGGTCCTGTGATGTTCTTTACTGTTTTGATAATACTATTGATGTGGATGCGGGTTTCTATACTGATGATTTGAGATTTTTCAAAGAAAACAGCTCGTCATTGCGGTTTCGCATCCAGGATAACCCTTATGTGAAACCGACTTTTTATCTTAAGCAATTTTTTCAGTATGGTGGGAGGACTATGGAAGACCTTAAGAATCTGCATGGTATAATTACTGTAGGTTTTCTTTCCGAATCTGCTGAAGAGCCTTCGATATTAATCTCTTATTTCGATGCTTATGATTTTGATGGAAAGAAGGATTATATATATACAGATGTGGCGGAATTTCCTGCAAAAATCTGGCGCAGAACTCTTGGATATTTCTTTGATATGGATAAGGTGCCGTTGAATCGAGTAAAACTGAAGACGAAAACATTTGATGATTTTTAATTCAGAGATAAATTATTGTGTTTTGCATGATATTTTTAACATTTATATAGATACTTTCATATACTCTATTTAATATTCAAATAAGTGGTATCTCATGTTGCTTCAATTAAAGATGTTTGCTGTGATGGCTGCGCTTTTTGCTATAGTCTATGCTCTGCTTTCGCTGGCCGGTGCTTATCTTGGTGTCGGGAGCTTCGTCTTCTATGCGGGTCTTGCAACAGTTATGATGCTCATACAGTTTATAGCCGGACCCAAAATTGTAGAGTGGTCTATGAAAGTCAAGTATGTTTCTAAGGCGGAAAATCCAAAATTGCATCAGATGGTTGAAGATCTTGCGCGTAAGGCAAAAATTCCAAAGCCACGGGTTGGCGTCTGTGAATCTTCTTTGCCTAATGCCTTTGCTTTTGGCAGGTGGAAGTCTGACAGCCGGGTGTGCGTTACTAAGGGACTACTTAATCTTCTGGATGATGATGAGCTTCGTGCTGTGCTTGGGCATGAGATGTCGCATATAAAGAACAGGGATGTTTTAGTGATTACTTTAATTAGTGTTATACCTATGATTGCATGGTATCTTGCGTGGAGCTTTATGTTTTCCGGCGGCCGTGACAGGGACAGCGGCAATGGGATTGCAATAGGTATTGCTGCTTTTGGAATTTATTTATTGACCAATCTTCTTGTGCTGTATGCGTCAAGGGTGCGTGAGTATTATGCGGATAGGGGCAGTGTTGCGCTTGGCTCAAGACCTAATCATCTGGCTTCTGCCCTGTATAAGCTTGTGTACGGCAGTGCTAAGACATCAAAGGAGGATCTTAAGCAGGTTGAAGGCATGAAAGCGTTTTTTGCAAGTGATCCTTCAAGGGCGTCTTCTGAGATAAGGGAGCTTAAAGAGCTTGATAAGGATATGAGCGGAGATATTGAT
>JAUVES010000123.1 GCA_030594675.1 Candidatus Nanohaloarchaea archaeon | reverse complement strand
AGGGCTGAGATAAAGAAGGCGGCTAAGGTAAAGCTTGAAGAGGCTCTTGCGGCAGGAGACAGGGAAGCTATACTGAGGCATTCAGGAGCCACTATGAGGCTTACAGACAGCATGCTTTCCGAGGCCAAGAAGCTTCTTGATGTCATGGGCATACCATGGGTTCAGGCACCTTCAGAAGGTGAGGCTCAGGCGGCGCACATGGCTGCCAAAGGAGATGCGTATGCTGTGATGAGCCAGGATATAGACACTATTCTTTTCGGTACGCCGCGGCTTGTGCAGAACCTTTCTGTGACAGGAAGGCGGAAGATGCCTGGCAGAAATATGTGGATTGATGTGTCTCCGCAGATGATAGAGCTTGAGAAAGTGCTGTCTGAGCTTGATGTGACGCGGGACCAGCTGATTATCATGGGAATGCTTATCGGCACGGATTACAATCCTGACGGGATAAAGGGGCTTGGGCCTGCAAAGGCTTTGAAGATCGTGAAAGAGGAGAAGACTCTTGAGAAAGTTCTTTTGAAGGTCGAGTGGAAATTTGACTGCGACCCTTACAAAGTGTTTGACCTTTTCATAAATCCTGATGTGACTGATGACTATAAGATTGAGTTTAAGGAGCCGGATACTGAGAAGATACGGACTTTGCTTGTTGATGTGCATGAGTTTTCCGAGGACAGGATAACAAACAGCCTGAAGAAGCTTGATGATGTCAGGAAAAGGAGACAGCAGAAGAGCATTTTTTCGTGGGGATAAAGCTGTTATTTCTGTTTGAAATGCCTGTTTGAGGACAGAAATGCTTATATTGGTCATGTATGCTTAGACTAATATAGAGGCATCAATCTTTTTGTGATTTTATGAGTGGATTTAAGAGCCATTACGATTTATATAACAGGATAATTAATAAGACTGGCGGAGAAAGTAAGTTCATAGGCCTTGTCTCCAAGCTATGCGGATATCTTGAGCCTGAACAGATATTTAATCTATATGAGACCTCAAGAGAGAATCTGAAAGAACATAAAAAGTTCCTAACTAATTATCATATATCTTCTGAAGGCATAATTATTGAGAATGAGTCAGGCATACCGATTGGTGACATACCGTTAAGAAAAGTCTATGAAAGTTACATATTCTCAGCTATAGTTCTCAATGTAACAAAGCTTGTGATGAACGCTAAGCTTAAGAAATATGGTGATGCGCTTAATGAAGCTTTAGGGCTAGAATTTATGAATGATATAGATTATTACATAGACATTGATGAAAATGTTCTTAGTAAAGCTTTAGAATTAGATACTGTAATAAAGGACTATATCATAAATACAGGCTCTCTGTTCACTAAAAGATCAATGCTGAAAAAGATAAATACACTCAGGGCAGATAAGAATGCAAATATCAGCGAGAAAGAATATCTTGAAGGAGTCTATGCAGAAGAGCTTAAACTTCTATCGGATTCATGCAGTGAAGTATATTCCTCGATTTTTCATACAGGGATTCCACAAAAAACAGATGCTGAGGGGATGCTTGCAAAACATTACAGTTCTGATGAAACTGCCATTAACACTGAAAAGATACTTAATACCAAAAACGCATTTCTTGATTATCTTGAAAGGAATGCCAGCGACCTAAACAACTACGGACAGATTATGAGTCTTACAGAAGCAACAAAAAATATTCTTCTCTTTCAGGAGGCGCAGGAGATTGGGCAGAAAAGGGATTGGGAACTGACAGAGGCTGTCCTTGATTTTGTCTGCCCTAAAAATCAATACAATACAATAGCTGAATTTTTCAGCAATCGTTATGTCGGGATGTATATAACGCCGACACCAATAGGCAGAGGTAAATTGTATGTCCGTGCTCTTGAGAAGGGAGAGATAAAGGATATGGCAGAATATCTGATAGAAAATATTTCACATGGAAGGATAAAGGCTGGCATGAAAGACAAGATGATGAAACATGTGTGCGCCATCATGCCAAAGGGATGTGCAATAAAAATAAAGAGCACTAGAGTAAAAGCATCAACATAAAAATGTAATCATACCATTGGCACGAATTTGCAGAGTCCGCAATTCTCTTTTTCAATCCATTTTCCTTTCTTTGTGCCTTTGACAAGCTCCTGCATGATTACTGAACCTATCGGAATTACGATAAGTCCTCCGTCTGCGAGCTGCTCTTCGAGGGCTTTAGGTATCTCTTTTGCTGCGCAGGTGACTATGATCTTGTCATATGGAGCGTTTTTTGAATAACCTTCCTTGCCGTCGCCTTTGATGCATTCCACATTGAAGAACTCTTCAAGGTTCTTTTTTGCCTGTTCGTGAAGATCTTTGATATATTCTATTGTTGTGATGGAGCCTTCAGGTCCTGTCAATTCTGCCATCAATGCGGTGTTCCAGCCGGAGCCGGTTCCTATCTCCAGGATATTTTCGCCTTCCTTTATATCAAGAAGCTCAAGCATTATGGCGACCATGTGCGGGGCTGACATAGTCTGGCCGTATCCTATAGGTATGGGCTCGTCTGATGTTGTGAATTTCTTCAGCTCTTCAGGCACGAATTCCCATCTTGAAACTTTGAAGAATGTGGATATTATGTTATCTGATTTTAGATGACCCTCTTTTATCAGGCCTGCTATCAGGATTGAATATGCTTCCTTTAGGTCCATAATAGAATATTAAACTGCAATCATTTAAAAGGTTATATCTGTATTAAGAAGGTTCCTGGGGGAAAGCAGGAAGATTACAGTAATTTATTGATATATTTCTCTATATTTTGGGCAGCGGCAAATTCAAGCATAAATAGATTAAAGCACAATAATATATATGGCAAAAGACAAAGGAAAAGAGTTGGCAGATTATGCATTTGTTGGCTTTTTGTTTGTTGGGCTGGCCATCGGGGCATTTTACAACGAGTGGACAACCGGTGCCTTGTCAGGCCTTGCTATGGGATTCCTGGCATCTTTATTGATAAAGATGAAGTATTGAATAAAAGATTTAACATTGATGTCAAGTTCTTTGATTGAAACAGATATTGATATAATATATTCTCTTAACTGAAAACATATTACTAAAAATCTATAGACAAATCATATAAAAATATCTATATATTTCATAATCATGATAAAGGAGACTTTCTTTGTTTACGGGCACGAGAATGTGCTTTCAACACATCCTACTACTCTTGAGTTCACGAAAGATGGTGAGCTTTCTTTAAAGGGTGACTGCATACTTGGCGTTTCTGC
>JAUVES010000084.1 GCA_030594675.1 Candidatus Nanohaloarchaea archaeon | reverse complement strand
CTTTTTTGATAATTTTTCTACTGCAAGATATCCATCTCCACAATATTCTTTTTTAATATATTTTTTATTTTTTGGATGTGTATCATGAAATAAAATAAGTCCATTAGATGAAATAAACGGAAGATAATTTTTGAAATCTTTTAACACTGCTTCTTTTGAATGGTCTGCATCAATAAAGAGCATATCTATCTGAATTGGATTATTTCTAAGTTCTTCTGCAAAATCATCCGTTTTTGCACATACAAAGCGTGTTTTTGGTTTATTTTTCATATATTTTCCTGTATCTTTTGAGATATCAACGCCTATTAAATTTTGACTATAAGGTATGATCCGATTGAATACAGAGCATTTATATAATCCTAATTCAACATATGTCTTTGGACAGATTATTTTTGCTAAATGCACAATAAAATCTTCATGCCAGTTTTCAGGAGCTGTTTCATTATATATTTTAGTTTTTAAAATATGTGACATCTTTTGAATTAATTTATTCATATGCTCCTCTCCAAGTTGGTAATACTATAAAAACAAAGGTTATTTTTATTTAATTTATCAATAAATGAATATCACGAATCATCCCAATCACTATCTTCCAACCGGTACATCTTCCAGCACTTGCTCCTAAGGCACATATTTCTGGTCAAAGGTGCGCCATGATAATCATCCATAGTCATCGGCTCAACATCGCTACCACCAGCTTTTGCATATTCATACATAGATATTTTCCTGTTTCCACAGATATGAACCACAGATAGTTTTGGTCTTTCTTTGACAAGGTCAAGAAGCCCTTTAGCCACACCTTGAGCAAACAGGTAAGTGCTAAATCTATCGCTGAATGCTTTCGGGTACTCCCATGGCATGCAGGTGAAATTAGTGCGCACAATAATCACTTGCATATCTGAAGAATTATAGCTTTTTGCAATCTCCTCACCGATCAACTTAGTCAGGCCATAGAAATGTTTAGGGTTCGGCAATGAATCTTCATCATAGGCTCCTTCTCCGTCATCTCCAGGAAATATGCAGGCAGTATCAAGATAAATAAACAGTTTTACAGAACCAACATCTCTTGATGTCTCAACAACATTCCGTGTTCCGACCACATTTGATGCCCATGCATCTTTTTTATCCTCTTCGCAAGGAGGAATTCCAGTCTTTGCAGCAAGATGAAGCACATATTCTGGTTTTTTCTCCTCAAAATATCTTCTTACAGAATCATTATCTTTTATATCCATGTCTTTTCTCGTGGGATACATAGCAGTCGGCATGATTTTTTTGCATGCTTTCCCAAGTCGTCCGCTTCCGCCAGTGATAAGTATTCTGCTTTCATCAATTTCCATTTTCTTTCACCCTTTTCATAAGATCCAGATCAGAATATTTTGCATCTTTATAATTTTTCACAGTATCACTTTCCAATATATCTTTGACACCTTTCTTAATACTCCATTCAAACATGAATCCACTATTCATTAATTTTGTGTTGTCTGCTATATAATTCCTTGGGTCTTCTATCTCATCAATAATTTCAATAGTTACATCAGTAAGGTCTTTTATCAAAAATGCAAGGTCTTTAATTGTGATATTTTCATTTGCAAGGTTATAGATGCCGCTTAGATTATGTTCAATTGCATAGATGATTGCTCGGGATATATCTCTTATATGCACAAAAGGCCTGTACTGTGTTCCACCGAAAACAGACAGTTTTTCACCATTTGCAGCTTTAGCGGCAAAAGTGTTTATCACAAGATCATATCTCATCCTTGGACTCAGGCCATAAGCTGTACCAAGCCTGAATATACAGTAATTTTCTCTGTTTTCAATAAGGTCCCGAACAATCCTTTCCTGTTGATATTTTGTCTGTCCATAGAAATCAATAGGGAACGGCGTTGAACTTTCAATAAGTTTCTTATTCTCTTTTTCAGCACCATATACAGAGCATGTGCTTGCATGTATTATTCGTTTATTATATTTGTTTGTAAGTTCAACAAGGTTGCGTGTACCTACACAATTAACTTCAATTGCATATCTTGTATCTACAAGGCATGCCGGATCACCTACAATTGCTGCAAGATTGACAACAACATCACAATTTTTTACAGAATCTTCGATTGAATCTTTGTCTAACAGGTCTAATCTTTTTTCAGATGGGATATCTTTATGCAGATTATATATATCATTATCCAATATTTCATACTCTATTCCTGCCTTTTTAAGTTCTTCCTGCAGAACCTGGCCAATATATCCAAGGCCGCCGGTAATCAATACCTTCATCTGTTATTCACCTTCCATACCTCTGTTCCTAATACATCAAAATCTATCCTGAAATCATCATTTTTTGATTCATCCATGGTTGATGTGGAAAAAGTTATCAATATTGATTCGTCCTTAAGGGAAACAAAGCCGTTATAATATCCTGGTGGACAGTACAATACTTTTGGAACAGAATCAAGAAGTGCATATTCTTTCCAGGTACCAGTTTCCATATGGATGATTATAAATTTAAAAGCACCTTTAGGCACATAAAAATACTTTCCTTCTTTCTTATGGCCATGAAATGCCCGTACCACACCTTTCTGTGTATTATTGATAATATAGCTTCTTTTTGCGCCATCAATAGCAACATTTGTGAAATCTCCACGGTCATCTCCGAACCGGTCTATACTTTTAAATTCTATACCGGTCTGTTCCTCACTATAATCCATCTTTTTATATTCCATCATACACACCTCATCAATATCTTGACAATCTTTTCTGAAACATCAGTGTCAACATAATCTTTTGGAATTTCCCCAATGCTCATATCTTTCGCAACCTTATACGCATCTAATATCTCTTTTTTCTTTATACCGCTCAATATCATAGAATTATTCTCTAAAAGCTCTGGTCTTTCAGTTGAGTCTCTCATCAAGACACATGGCACTTTAAGGATTGCGCATTCTTCAGGAACTGTGCCGGAATCAGAAAGGACGCATTTTGCATTTTTTTCAAGTGCAAGGAATTCTTTGAATCCAAATGGTTTTGAGGAATCTATATTCTCAGATAGCTTGATATTAAACTCTTTAATCATGCTTTTTAGTTTAGGGTGAACACTCAACACAACTTTTGTTGTTTTGGATATTTCATTAAGTGCAGAAATTATACCTGTCAATACAGTCTTGTCTGTGACATTCTCATTTCTATGCAATGTCACAAGAACATACTCTTCATCTCTTTTTTTGTTATTTAAATCTTTGATATGTTTCTCAATAATCTCTTTTATTGGGTTTCCGGTAACTATTATCTTCTGTGGTGGGTATCCTTCTCTCAAAAGTTGTTCCCGGCTTCTCTGTGTATATGCGAGAAGATATTCTGACACAGAATCAACAATCCTCCTGTTTATCTCTTCGGGGACTTTTTCAGAGTAACATCTGTTCCCGGCTTCCATATGGAAAACAGGGACGCCATTCCTTTTGCATACATAAGAGCATAAAGTTGAATGTACATCACCCAGGATAAGTATCGCATCAGGTTTTTCTTTTTTCAATATCTTGTCTATCTCGACAAACATATTTCCCAGAAACTCAAAACCAGTCATTTTATCTTTATTCAGTTGATAATCTGGTTTTCGCAAATCCAAATCCTCAAAGAACTGGTCATGCAGATGCAATGTAAAATTCTGGCCTGTATGTACAAAAACATGATCTGTGTATTTATCAAGTTTTTTAATGATTTCGCTTAGCCGTATTAAATCAGGACGAGTTCCAGCAATAGTCATTATCTTTTTCATCAATCTCACGCAAACAGGTTATCTTTTTGATTTTTTACTTTTTTGCCATTCCCTTAACATATAATTCATCTATATCTTTTTTAATATTATCTTTTATTGTCTTTCACAGACTGCCTCTAAAATTTCAACAAATTTATCACCCGCACGGTTCCAATCAAATTTCTTTGAAAACTTATATGCTTCAAGCACTTTCTTATCAGTTCCTTTCTTGTCTTCAAAGACAGAAACAATAGCCTCAGTAATCGCAGCGGAATCTTTCTTAGGCACTATGTATCCGCATTCACCTGGCAAAATAGACAGATCTGTAACAATAATAGGTACCTTCATATAAGCGGCCTCAATCATAGAATAACTGAGCGATTCCGAAAGTGAAGGCAGCACAAAAACATCAGCAATAGAAAGATACCTGTTCACATTCTCGCAAAATCCGGTAAATACGCACTTGCAGGGGCTGGCAGAACATAATTTCTCATATTTATCCCTATGCGGGCCGTCACCAACAAAGACGCAGGCATAAGATGAATCCAATTTTGAAACAGCATCAATCAGATATTCAAGTCCC
>JAUVES010000102.1 GCA_030594675.1 Candidatus Nanohaloarchaea archaeon | reverse complement strand
TGAGAGAAGATTGCTTGAATATTTTCATCTGGATGTGGCTCTTTCTATGAGCGCAAAAAATTATGCAGAATACCTTATGAGTCATACAAATCCTTTAAAAATGTTAAAATTATTAGATAAATTACAGTTATAAGGATACCTTTTATCCCTCCCATCTTATTTTCTTGCTGAGGTCTTCAACTTTTACATCATTGTTTCCTATGATCAGGATGTTTATAAAATTTGTATTATTGAAACTAAAGGTGGATAAAGTTGTGATAAACCCAATATAATAAGAGAAAATATAATGAGTCTAAATACTTGAGTTACTGCCCATTTTGTATGAACCCATGTATACTTAATAAAAATTGTTATAAAACTGTTAAATTTATGAAATGGTTTTTCAAAATATCTAATACTATATCTCATTAATGAGTCTATTTCTTTGATAGAGTATTGTTTCCCTCTGAGTTCTTTACTAAATGTATAGGTCTTAAGATTGGTAATAAATATATCTATATCTGATGTTTTTGTTTCCAACCCCCGTTTATTAATGTCTAAAAGTATCTTAGATATATTATTTTTTTGTTTTTTATATGCTTCTAACAAGAACTGAGGATAATTTGTCTGTGTCCATATTGAAGCAAATGTATCTCTTAAAATATATAAATGCATTTTAAATAATTTTTCATTAATTTCTCCTTTTTTGTTCTTTGATTTTCTTAAATCGTTTTTTATTTTTTTTAATATTATGCAAGTTAAGTCATATTGTATATTTGTTGTTGAATTAAATAAACTATACAATATAACACTAATAAAAAATATTAAAAAAGAAACACCCATAACTAAATTAACTATATTAGAAAAAGTACTAATTAAAGATATCTGTAATATAGAGACATTGAATATTTGAGCAATAACATAAGAAGTACCAAACAAAATGAGAAAAAGAGAAAATGAAATTAATGTAATTATTCCAGATGATAGAAAAAATAAGTTCATAAATAAATACGGATAATATATTAATTCTAAGAATACTGATTTTAAATAAGATTGTTTTTTTGGTTCTTTGTTTGCGACCATATAGCTAATTAAAAGATAAAGTTTAAAAGGTTATATGACTCTTTTACATATTTAATCCCAAAATTTGTCCAATTTTCCTGTCAATCCAAATACTAAAGTTATTGGATTACTTTTCCTACTAATTAAACTTATTTTTTCTGCTATGTATTTATCTTTTATTCCGCTATTGATTTTTATAAAGGTTTTTGGGGTTCTGTTATTTTTTCCTATGATCTGGATGTTCATAAAATGATACAGCTTTCATAAGTCTTGGAAATCTTGAAAAGATTCTAAGTTCTCTTGCAAACTTTGCTGTCCTGCTAAACTTTGCTGCAGAAATAG
The DNA here is from genome assembly GCA_030594675.1 of Candidatus Nanohaloarchaea archaeon. Taxonomy (GTDB): domain Archaea; phylum EX4484-52; class EX4484-52; order EX4484-52; family GLR71; genus GLR71. The sequence goes on along the minus strand of JAUVES010000102.1, from coordinate 2,460 downwards.
CTTCTTTTTCCAGACGCGCGGCTTTTGATATATCCTTTTCAATCGCTACGCCAGTATGCAGTATTCCCTGCGCTTCTCCAATGCCTCTCTCAATCCTTGCAAGCAGGATTATCTCTTCAAATACCCGGAACATAAGGATAAACGGGAAGACTGCAATTATATCAAGCCAGGATTTTCTTACAAAACTTTTTGCTGTCCGTGAATGTATATATTTAAACATCAGGTCAGTCGCAAACACTGAAATGATAATATAATCCATTGCAATAAGGTAGTTGTGATATTGGTAAGCTATGTCTGCAAAGAACAGATCAACAACAATTATAATCATGAGCAGTACCAATGCATAAGGGATAGCCCTGTCTATTACAACTTCTGCCTTATTAATAATGCTGTGATGTTTCCTAAGCCCATAACGGTAAAATATGCCAAGCCCAAGTATTGTAAGGATTGCGGCGGAAATGGCAAAAAATAATTCAAGCATGGCATTATTTTGCATGAATCAGCATATATATATTGGTGATTATAAAACATCCAGACCATATCCTTTTAAAAAAGATATATATCGCAACAGACAAAATCTAAACATGGAAAAGCAGGCGCTCGGAAAGATAAAAGGATATATGGACCCTTTATGCGAGAAATACAGGACTGTTATAAAGTCGGTGTATATCGCCGGGTCTGCAGTACGCAGGGATTTTGTCAAGGGTTCGGATATAGATATCCTTGTAATAATAGATGACACAAGAGATGGGTTTGATCCAAGAGTGATTGACCTTATACATTCTGAACTTAGAAAAATCTCAAAAGACACAATGGATAAAGATAAGCTTGACCTTCACATACAGAGCCCAAAAACCTTAAGCACTTTCTGGGATATGATACGGTCCGGAGAACCATGGATCATTACCCAGATGAGAGATGCTTATATATTATATGATCCCTCCGGATATATCACACCTATAAAAACACTTCTGAACCAGGGAAAGCTTTCAGGAACGAAGGAGAAGGCACAGACACTAATCAATGATGCGCCAAAAAAACTAGTCAAAGCCAGGAAACTATTTCTTGAAGAGATTACTGCTGATCTCTTAAGCGCAATGGTGGAATCAGCGCAGGCAGTGCTTATGTTTGCTGGTGTTGCCCCGCCTGCGGCAAAGAATATAGGCAAAGAATTATCGGAAAGGTTTGTTAAGACAAAGATAATTCCGTCAAAGATTGTTCATGATTATGAGAATTTCTATGAGGTCACAAGGAAGATAGATCATGGCGAGATAACAACAATATCCGGAAAAGAGGTTGAAAAATATCTTTCCATGGTTGCTGAATTTATTGAGAGTATGGAAAAGCTGTTTGGTGTCCTTGATTTTGTGAAGAAGAAAAAGATGATAAATGACGCTTATGATAAAAGCATCAAAGCGTGCAGTGAAGCCCTGAAAAAAGTTGGTGCAGGAAAAGCTAAAGACCATTCTGAAATCCTAAGGCAGTTCAAGGCACAGTTTGTTGACAGTGGACTTGTGTCAAAAGATCATCTTGGGATGGTCAGGAAGATCCATACGCACAAGAAAGCTTTTGATTCAGGCAAAGTTTCAGACATATCAGAAAATGAGATATATTCAAGCAATGTCTATGCATCAAATCTTGAAAAAGCAATCGGAGATGTTAAGATTGGCAGAAAAAAAGATGAAAAAAGAAAACGGAGAGCTTGAGCAGATTACTGCGATAAAGAAATATTGCAGCATGCTGCTTGATAGCTTCAAGCCTGTCATCAAATCTATCTGGCTGCTGTCATCAAGCGAGTTCTCAAAGACAAGAGATATGACTGCAGTAATAATATTCAATGATATGGAAACAATTGATCATCTTACAAGAAAAAAGCTTGACCTACGCGCACATACTGCTATGAATGCTATAAAAGACGAATATAATATTACAATACATGTATCATATTATAATCTTACTGACTACTGGGATCTTATAAGGCATGGATCACCTGTAACATTCCAGGAGATACGCGACGGGATACCTGTGTATGATCCTTGTGGATTTTTTGTGCCTCTAAAGAAACTTTTACGAAATGGTAAGATTCCAGGGACGAAAGAGTCTATGCGCGCACTTATAAGCAAGGCGCCCTTAAGATTAAAAAGGATAAGGCGCGACTTTATGACACAGGTCCTTGAACATATATACAGTGCAGTAGTGGATGCGGGGCAGGCACCTCTTATAATGGCCGGATTTGCACCACCTACACAGAAAATAGTTGCAAGCATGCTAAATGATGTCTTTGTAAAAAAGAAAAAGCTTGAGCCGGAATATGTACGGTATGCAGATGATATTGTAAAGACATGGAAAGATTATGAGCATGGAGAGATCAAGACTATTTCCGGAGCTAAATTGGACAGGATGCTTGAGCATGCAGGAAGATATATAAGACGGATGGAAGAGCTTATGGAAGAGATTGCA
>JAUVES010000058.1 GCA_030594675.1 Candidatus Nanohaloarchaea archaeon | reverse complement strand
GAACTTATCAGCAAGGATAATATTTGAAGGAATCTCAGCCATCACAAATAATTTAAGCCCTTTTTTCCTCTCAAGACCATAATTAGCAAGATGAACCTTCACTTTCTTAGCTTCCTCTATAGTCCTGCAGAAAGGAACCATAATTATAAGATTATCAAGCTCCATATCATAACGGACAGTGCGCAATGCTTCGCATTCAAGCTTAAATGCAGGAATGAAATCCTCATCATAATACCGCGAGGAACCTCTCCATCCAATCATAGGATTATCCTCTTCAGGCTCATATTTCTCACCGCCATCAAGAGTCGCATACTCATCTGTCTTAAAATCACTCAGCCGAACAATTACAGGCCTCGGGTAAAATGCAGCGCACATCTTACCTATACCTGTAGCAAGAGCATCCCTGTAGACATCACCTTTTCCTTCACTTATAAGCTTCATAGGATGCATTTTTACCTCACTTAAGATTATAAACTCTTCACGCGCAAGGCCAACACCTTTGACAGGTAGTTTTGCAAGAGAAAATGCCTGGTTCGGTTCGCCAAGATTAAGCATGACATCAGTCTTGGTCTCAGGTATTTTTTTAAGGTCTCTATCTTCAATCTTAAATTTCAAATTGCCGCCGTAAACATTGCCTTCACCACCAGAACAATCAATAGTTATTACTTGTCGTGTCTTAAGCTTGGAAGTGGCAACCTCAGACCCAACAACACATGGCACTCCCATCTCTCTTGAAACAATTGCTGCATGAGATGTCCTTCCACCTTCATCAGTCACTATAGCAGACGCTATCTTCATTATAGGCTCCCAGTCCGGGTCAGTCATTTTGGTGACAAGCACATCACCTTTCTTAAACTTATATATCTCACCTGCATTCTTTATTATGTTAGCTTTTCCCATACCTATCTTCCGGCCTATCGCAAGACCGCTGAAAAGCAGCTTCCCTTTCCCTTCAAGAACATATTTCCTTATCTTATTTGAATCTTCAACAGCATGGACTGTTTCAGGCCTTGCCTGCACAATATATATTTTTTTTGTATCGCCATCAAGAGCCCATTCAATATCCATAGGACAGCCATAATGATTTTCAATACGCATTCCATACTCCGCAAGCACCTTTACCTGCTTGTCATCAATACAGAACTGCCTGGAATTTTCAGCAGATACCTTCTTCTCAACATTTCCTTTCTTAGACCTTACAAGCTTAATTTTCTTAGAGCCTAGTTTTTTCTCTATAATAGTCATCTTTGGCTTGAACACTGTAAACTCATCAGGAGTCACAATACCTTTCACAATATATTCACCAAGCCCATAAGACCCATTGATTGTTATCACATTTTCAAAGCCCGAATCTGGATCAAGAGTGAACATAACACCCGAGATAGCAGTATCGCTTCTTACCATTTTCTGCACAACAACAGAAAGGTTTACATCAAAATGGCTAAAGCCTTTATCAACCCTGTAAGATATGGCCCTGTTTGTAAAAAGAGAAGCAATACACTTCTTCACATACATTACAAGATCCTTTTCACCGGAGACATTAAGATAAGTCTCCTGCTGTCCTGCAAAGCTTGCACCGGGAAGATCTTCAGCAGTCGCAGATGACCGCACAGCAACAAGAGGATTGAGCTGCGAGACCATAACGCCAAGCTTCTTGTACGCATCAATTATCTCATGCTCAACATCTTCAGGAACTTTGCCCTTTTCTATAGCAGTCCGTATCTTAAGTCCTGCATCTGCAAGAGCTCGCATATCATGTGTATCAAGCCCGCTAAGAGTATCCCGTACAAGTTCCTTAAGCTTATTGTACTCTATAAAACGCCTATACGCATCAGATGTAGTAACAAAACCAGGTGGTACAGGAACTTTCACCTTATTGACCATCTCACCAAGATTTGCAGATTTTCCTCCGACACGCTCTGTATCTTCCTTACCTATCTGCTTGAACCATAAAACATTTACATTTTTATTCATGTATCTCACATCAAATATAACAAACGACAAATAATAATAACTAAAAAATCATAATAATTATTTAGTATCCTCTCATATAAATATAAACATGCAAAGCCAATAATCTAAGTGATTGTATGCCACTTGTAAATCTTAAAAAATTAATTGTAAAAGCAAACCGTGAAAATTATGCAGTTGGAGCTTTTAATTTCACAAACATGGAAACGCTCCAGGCGATAATAAGCGCAGCTGAAGAATTGAAATCTCCAGTAATTATACAGACAAGCGAAGGCGCAATAAACTACATGGGTCTCAACTATGTTTCAGCAATGGCAGTAGCAGCTGCAAAGTCTGCAAAAGTTCCTGTTGCTCTCCATCTTGATCATGGCGGTTCAGTCGACATGGCAAAAGACTGCATAAAGGCAGGCTACACATCCATCATGATAGACGGATCTTCATTAAAGCTTGAGGAAAACATAGACATCACAAAAAAGGTTGTAAATATTGCAAAAAAAACAAAAGTCTCAGTAGAAGCAGAACTTGGAAAGCTCGGAGTAATATCAGATCTCATATCAACAGCAGACTCAAGCATGTTCCTGACAGAGCCAAAAGAGGCAAAACAATTCGTGAAAGATACAAAAGTAGACGCTCTGGCTATAGCAATAGGCACAGCACACGGCCCTTTCAAGAAAGACCCAAAGATAGCTCATGACAGGATAGAAGAGATAAAAGAACTGATAAAGATGCCACTTGTCATGCACGGCGCATCAGGAGTCCCTGACAAAGACATAAAAGAAGCAATAGAAAGAGGCATAAACAAGATAAACATCAATACAGAGATAAGACAGGTCTTCTCAAAAGCAATAAAAGACAAATTTGCAGGAAAGCCCGACACATACAAGATAAGAGCATACCTTGAACCAGGAAGATCAGCAGTAGAAGAACTGGTAAAAGATAAGATAGAGCTTTTCGGAAGTGTTGGGAAAGGATAATTTTTTACTAAATAGTATTTAAAAAGAAAAGATTTATAAATATCAAAAACAATGAATCAAGTATATGGATCTATCGGAAAAGCGCACAATTAGAGAGGAAATTTATCAGTTATTAAAATCTAACAAAAACATATTTTTTGAATACATAACAGATAATTCTGCATTCGATTTAATAAGAACTGATGAAGAAGAAGAGTATAATAATCCTGAAATAATAGCATATTTCAAGGTTGCCCCGCAGGAAACAATATACGATATAGATGGACTGAACAGATTCATATCAAATCTTTTACCTGAGCTGAATCCATCGCATACAATCAAAGCAGAGATGAAGACACATCCAAGAAAAATCGTAAAAGTTTTAGATGACAAAAAAACATTAAAAACAGGACTTCTTGTCTTTAAAAAGACCTATACTCTCAAAGAAGGCAATACAGAAATACTAGATATAGATCTGAGTTGCATAGTAAATATATTTCCAGACAAAGATTTAATAAAACATACATTTTTATACCCATACAAACTTAAAGAACCTGTTGAAGTGCCTTGGTCATTTAAACCTTAAAGATGCAATAAACCGGAAGCACATTATATATATTATAAAAAAAGAATCTAATCAAACCATTATTCTTAAAATAATCAAACCTTCTTGCTCATATAAGCCCCATCGCGAACATAACCAAGCTTTTCATAATATCCACGAGTACCAACAGCAGAGATGACAACAACCTTCTTCTTTCCATCACCCCTGGCAATATCTTCAGCCTTGCACATAAGCTCAGTACCAAGTCCCTTATGCTGAAGGCCATCACCTTTCTCACCAACAGGTATTGTAGCACCAACCACCTTAAGCTCCCTGATTATCGCAGAATCTTTATCTATCTCAGACCTGAACGGCTTGTAAGGATAACGCATCCTGACATATCCTTCCAGAATATCATTATTCTTGTCCTCTTTAGATATGAAAAACTCAACCCCCCCCGATGCTTCATATTTATCAACAACAATCTCAGCACTTCCAGCAGCAATCTTCTTCTTATAAAGAACATGACCAGCTTCCCTGCAGCGTATACATTTGCAACTGATGCCTAACTCTGAGCACCTCTTGTCCACTTCCTCGCGCAGGTTGCCAAGATTAGAACCTGACTCAATATTATAAGCAGGAATATCTCTCTGTACACGCATGATACGGACATATCTTGGTACAAGTGATTTCATCTTAGCGATAGCTTCTATAGCTTCTGAATTCGAATAAGTCTCATACTTCCCTGCCTTCCACATATCATAAAGCTTAGTCCCTCTAATAATAAGAGTAGGATATATCTTAAGCATATCCGGCCTGAAATCTGAATCAGAAAACAGCTTTGAAAAAAGCTTAAGATCCTCCTTCATATCAACAAAAAGCCCGGGCATATAATGATAGCATACCTTATATCCTGAATCCTTTAGAAACCTTGTCGCTTCAACAACATCATCCACAGTATGCCCACGATTCACTTTTTTATACACTGCATCAGATGTCGTCTGAACTCCAAGCTCTACCCTTGTGGCACCAAGCTCAAGGAACCTGCCTATCTGTTCCCTCTTTGAAAAATCAGGCCTTGTCTCAACAGTGAGACCCACACACCTGTGCAAAGAAGTCTCGTTAAGTTTCTGCGCTTCTAAAAGATCAGAAGAATCAGAACCATTCATAGCATCAAAGCACCGCTTGACAAAATCCTTCTGATATGCCCAGTCAAGCGATGGAAAAGTCCCGCCCATGATGATAAGCTCCACTTTAGAAGTCTTGTGCCCTATCTCTCCAAGCTGCATCAGCCTATGCTCAACCTGCCTGTACGGATCATGATCCATCCTCTGCGCCCGCATAGCTGCAGGCTCCTTACCTGTATAGCTGCGTGGAGCACCTGAAAAATCAGGGCAGTATATACATTTTCCCGGGCAATTGCCTGGCCTGCACATGACAGCAACTATAGACACACCTGATATCGTACGTACAGGTTTTCGGACAAGAAGCCCAAGACTGTTCTTCTCATCTTTTGTCGCATACTCAAATATCTTAGAATTACTTATGATTCCAGACAGCTTGGATTCACGCGAAAGTTTTATCTTCGCCTTCCTAAGAGCTACCTTATCCTTTATCTTACCTGAAAGTATATCTTCTATAATTTTGCGTGCTTCAGCTTTGGCAATATCTAGCATAATAGATATAATAGAAGAATAGTTTTAAAAAATAAAGAAGATTATTC
>JAUVES010000033.1 GCA_030594675.1 Candidatus Nanohaloarchaea archaeon | reverse complement strand
GTGCGCAGCAATACCGGGAGGATTCGGCTGCGGAAAGACAGTAGCGACACAGACAATTGCAAAGTTCGCAGACGCAGACATAGTGATAATGGCACTGGTCGGAGAAAGAGGAAATGAGTGCGCAGATGTCCTGTCATCCTTCCCGAAGATAAAAGATATAAGGACAGGAAAAAGTATAATGGAGCGAAGTATAATAATCGCAAACACATCAAATATGCCAGTATCTGCAAGAATCTCAAGCATATACCTTGCAGCATCAATAGGCGAATATTACAGAGATATGGGATACAGCGTCATGCTGATAGTAGACTCTACATCAAGATGGGCAGAAGCAGTAAGAGAAATATCAGGCATGCTTGAGGAAATGCCAGGAGACGAGGGATTCCCTGCATACCTTGCATCAAGAATATCAAGCTTCTACGAAAGGTCAGGTCTTGTAACAACGCGCAACAGCAATGAAGGCAGCCTGACTATAATGGGAGCAGTATCACCACCGGGAGGCGACTTCTCAGAACCGGTAGTGCAGGCAACAAAAAGCATAGTAAGATGTTTCTGGGCACTGAACAGTGACCTTGCATACAGGCGCCATTACCCTGCAATAGACTGGCTTCAGAGCTATTCCAACTATGCAGATGACCTGAAAGAAGATAATGACAAAAATTATGAAGACTGGTCAGAACTGAGAGAACAGATAATAACAGTACTGGAAAAAGAAAAAGATCTGGAAAAGATAGTCAGGCTGGTAGGGTACGAAGGATTGCAGGACAAAGACAAATTTCTCCTGAAAGTAGCAGAGCTGTTCAGGGAAAACTTTCTCCAGCAGAGTGCACTCCACAAGATAGACATGTACTGCAGCTTCAAAAAGCAGTACTATATGCTAAGAGTATTTGTAATCTACTATGAGATAGGATTGATAGCTCTTGACCACGACAAAGACTTGGACAAAATATTTGACGCAGAGATAATAGAAAAAATATCACGGATGAAATTTGAAGATAAAGAAGAGTTCGGCAATATAGAAAGAGATATAGAAGAGACGCTCCTTGGAAAAAAAGACAAGATAGATTTGGACGACCTCCTTGAAAATACAGAATAAGGTGTATCAGTTGAAAGAATACCAGACAATAACAAAAATCACAGGACCTCTCATAATAGTAGAAGATATAAAAGATATAGGCTACAGGGAGCTTGTAAAGATAATCTTGAGTGACGGCACCACAAGAACAGGACAGGTCCTGGAACTCAAAGATGATACAGCAGTAATAGAAGTCTTCAGAGGTACAGAAGGAATAGATATAAAAGACACAAAAGTAAGATTCCTTGGCAAAGGATTTACAATAGGTGTCTCAAAAGACATGGTAGGCGGAATCTTCAACGGCCTTGGAAAGCCAAGAAACATGAAACTCATAGCAAAAAAGAGAATAGACATAAACGGCATACCTATAAACCCTAACTCAAGAGATGTGCCTGAAGAGTTCATAGAGACAGGATTCAGCTCAATAGACGGTCTCCTAAGTCTTGTAAGAGGCCAGAAACTGCCCATCTTTTCAGAAAGCGGCATACCTCACAATAAGCTTGCAGCCAAGTTGGCGCAGAACATAAAATCAGACCTTGTAGTATTCGCAGCAATAGGAGTCACAAATGATGAGCTGAACTATTTCATCACAGAATTTGAAAAGACAGGCGCACTTGAAAACATAATAGTATTTGCAAACCTTGCAGATGAGCCTGTGATAGAGAGGATAGTTACGCCAAGGTCAGCTCTGGCAGCAGCAGAATATTTTGCATGGGAACATGACATGAATGTAATTGTCATCTTATCAGACATGACAAATTACGCAAACGCGTTAAGAGAACTGTCCGCATCAAAGGAAGAGGTACCAAGCAGGAGAGGATACCCTCCATACCTCTATTCAGACCTTGCCTCAATATACGAAAGGACAGGAAGGATAAAAGGGAAGAAAGGATCAATAACTCAGATACCTATATTGACGATGCCGGAGGGTGACATAACCCATCCAATACCAGACCTCACCGGCTATATAACAGAAGGACAGATAATACTTTCACCAGGCCTGCACAGGACAGGCATATTCCCACCGATAAACATAATACCATCCTTATCAAGAATGATGCATCATGGCATAGGCCTTCATTTCACAAGAGAAGACCACAAGCAGGTCTCCGACCAGGTATACACATTCTATTCAAGAGGAAAAAAGCTGGAGCAGTTAAAATCAATAATAGGCGAAGACGCCCTCACAGAGACTGACAGGAAATATCTAAAATTCGCAGATGAGATAGAAAACCAGTTCATAAGCCAGAAAAATAGAAAGACAGTAAAAGACACACTGAATCTGGCATGGAAATTATTAAAGATACTTCCAAAAGACTCGCTCACAAAGATAGATAAAGATATAATAGAAAGATTCTGGTATGATACAGATGATTAGCGAAGGAATGAAACCTACAAGGACACAGTTAAAGGAACTGAAAGAAACGCTCGCATTAAGCCATAAGGGCCATGAACTGCTTGAAGAGAAGAACGAAGCTTTAATGCTTGAGCACTTCACAATGTCAAAAGACATGGAACTAAAAAAGAAAGATTCACAGAAAAAAATATCTGAAGCATTCATAGGTCTTGAAAAGGCACAGGAGACAATAGGCCATGTCGAGACAAGATACCTGGGTGCATCTGTTGCAGATGCAGGCCTGATAAAAATAGACAATAAAAAGATAATGGGGATAAATCTCCTGAAGATAGACGCACCCGATTTTTCAAGAGACATCCTTGAAAGAGGATATAACATAGCAGACTCAAACGCTTTCTTAGACAATGCAGCACACCTGTTTGAAGAATCACTGCCAAAAATCTTAAAGGTAGGTGAGATAGACTCAAACTCAAGAATATTAAAGAAAGAGATTGCAAAGACTAGAAGAAAAGTCACAGCACTTGAAGACTTCATAATACCTTCCCTGAAAACAGACAGCAACTTCATAATAGAAAAGCTTGAGGAAAGGGCACGGGAAGATTTCGTAAGGACAAAGAAAGTGAAGAATAAGATAAGGTGAAGGAGATATATACAAGAAAAGAATTAGAAAAATTACCCCTCTCAGACCTAAAAGAGTTATATAAAGGCAAGAAAAGAATACCCAGAAAACTTGGAGAAATACCTTCATTTGAGGAAAGTATGGGTGACATTGAACTGATTATGAATGTTTACGAAACGCGGCGTAAAAAGGAAAGATAGAATATCAAACATTTCTGAAATATCTATGACAAAAAAGACCCTATTCCTGAACCTTCAAGATAGCCTCGGCAATATCACCATCAGTATCTTCAAGCGCCTTTCGAGCCGCATCCTCAGAAACCTCGCCCTGTTCAGCAACCATCTTTACATCCTCAGAAGTAAACTTCTCAACTTCAAGAGATCTCTCAGATACATCACCAACGATCTGGAATGTCTCATTACCCATCGCCTTGACTTTGGAGACCTGTGGATTCAAGATGACAATCTCTTTATCAGAGCACTTAATCACAACTTCAGAAGCTTCAATCTCAGTCATCTGCATACCCATCTGCTTCATCATATTCTTCATCTGTTTAGGATTCATACCAGGCATCATAATTATCACTTACATCTAAAATGTAAAGAAAGTTTTAAATGTATTGCTGTCAGAAACACATTTAAGCAAACCACAATAATCTTAGAGCATGGCAATAAAAGACAACCCGGTTATCTACCTCACATCAAAGCTCTGGGAATATTCAAAAGGCAACAGGAAAAATGTAGTCTTATACTTCATCCTTTTTATCATAGCCAACATGTTTAATCTAATCGGCCCGCTAGTTATTGCAAAAGTACTCAACACTATACAAGAAGCAGGTGTGACTAGCACAAACATATACAGTATTATATTGTATCTATCAATCTTCATATTCATAGAGCTGGGCTTTTGGGCATTCCACGGTCCTGCAAGAATTATCGAGGCCAGGAACGCATTCCTTATGAGAGCCAACTACAAGAGACATCTTCTGGACGGCACCATGTCACTACCTGCACAATGGCACACAGACCACCATTCAGGAGATACCATAGACAAGATAGAGAAAGGCACAGGTGCATTATACAGATATTCTTCAGAGTCATATGAAGTCATCCAGACCATAATACTTTTCCTGGGCTCTTACATCGCCCTGATGTACTTCAACATCCATGCAAGCTACATAGTCCTTATCATGATAGCAATCACCTTAAGTATAATCTTAAGATTTGATAGCCACCTTATAAAGCAATACAGGAAACTTTACAGGGCAGAGAACACGATATCAGCAAAAGTCTTTGATGTGATAAGCAACATAACGACAGTCATAATCTTAAGAACCGAACAGCTTGTTTCAAAATCAATATTCAGAAAAATTATGCAGCCTTTAAAGCTATATATAAATAACACAAAACTAAGCGAGACCAAATGGTTCTTCGTATCCATCTGCACATCCACAATGATAGTGCTTGTGCTCACTTCATACGTCTATTTCAATTTCATAGCAGGCACAACAATCATGATAGGTAGCATCTTTGCACTTTACAGCTATGTCATAAGGATAAAGAATCTGTTCTTCAGATTTGCCTACAGGTACAGCACAATAGTACAGGAGAAGACAGCCATACAGAACGCAGAAGAAATATCTGATGAATTCAGCAAAAAGAAAAGAACAAGACCTGTTAAATTAGACCAGAAATGGAAAGAGCTCAAGATAGAATCGCTCAGGTTTTCATATCACACAGAAGAAGGCGCAGATCTGCACCTTGACAACATATCGCTTACAATCAAAAATGGCGAAAAGATAGCACTCATAGGCGAGAGCGGCAGCGGAAAGACCACACTATTAAAAATAATAAGGGAACTTTACACACCAAAACACATAAAGCTGTATCTGGACGGAAACCTGTTAAAGAACGGTTTCAAAGACATAAGCAGTCAGATAGCTCTCATCCCTCAAGACCCGGAAATATTCTCAACAACAATAAAAAATAACATAACAATGGGTATAAACCGCAAACTTTCATACATAAAAAAATACACAGACATGGCACGTTTCACAGATGTTGTTCAGCACCTTCCAAAGAAACTAAATTCAAGCATAGTTGAGAAAGGCGTCAATTTAAGCGGCGGCCAGAAACAGCGCCTTGCCCTTGCAAGAGGCTTGATGGCATGTGAAGACAAAGAGATAATACTTCTTGACGAGCCCACAAGCAGCGTGGATCTAAAAAATGAGACAGCTATATACGATAACATATTCAGGGAATTCAAAGACAAGACAATAATATCATCAATCCACAAGCTCCATCTTTTGCCCATGTTTGACATGATATATTTCTTCAAAAACGGAAAGATAAAAGCTGAAGGCACTTTTGACAGGCTTCTTGAGACATCAGAAGAGTTTAGAGATATATGGAAGAGACATACTGAAACAAAAAAGAATGATAAAGACACCACTTCAAAAAACAATAATCAAAAAGCAGAACAAGACCAGTCCTAAAAAACAACAGTCAGACAACAAAAACAGAAATAGCACCAAGCACAAAAATCATCAATACAGTAGATACAGAAGTGAACCCGGACGCATATTCCTTGTCAAACCCATACTCAACAGCCAGCACAGTATTGACAAAAGCGGGAGGCATAAGCGAAAGAAGGATAAAAGGATAGTACGCACTATTGAAACAGCCAGCCAGAATAAGCAAAGTAACCATGACTATAGGTGAAACAATAAACTTGCCAGCAGCACCAACCAGATACAATCTGCTCGGTTTCACAAGATTAGTGGTAAGGCCGATAACAAAGAGGATGAGATATGTCCCAAAATATGCAACCTTTTCAAAAACCACGGGAACCGGGATGCCAACCTGCGACAGTATAAGCGCAACAACCATGCCGACAGAAAGCGGATTGATAATCTGCCCAAATCCTCTATGCTTCTGTCTAAGATAGGAATTAGGCAGAATCAAACCAAAAGAAAAATGAAAGAACACAGTAACAATCGCAATGACAGATGCAATTGATGCACCAGCCTCACCAAAAAACAGAAGTGAAAAAGGTATCCCAAGATAAGCCAGATTCCCATAAGTTGAGCACAGAAAGACAGATGCCTTCGTCCGCTCCTTGATTTTCATCCCTCTGAGAATATAGAAAAAAAGCGCAACAGTAAAAACATTGTATCCAACAGAGATTATCACAACTTTGCCAAGATCAACCGACCCGACATTTACAAAAGATACAAAGATAAGTAAAGGAAGCCCAAGATACATTATATAAGTGTTCACAGCCGCCCTCAGTGCAGAATAATTATGATAATGATGCCTGACAATAACACCCAGCAAAAAAGCAATCAATATAAGATGAAACATAATACATAATTTATGCCAGATCCAATATAAATGTTCAATAATCAAATAAAGAAAGGCACCTTTTCCTTATACTTCTGATAATCAGAATCACCTGAAATCTCTTTCTCTTCAGTTCTGCAGACAGAAATATATTTATAGAGAAGTATCGGCGCAAAAATCACAGTCAAAATCGTCGGCCATCCCATAAGCCACCCTACAATAACTAATATAAAGCCAAGATACTGCGGATGCCTTGAGTATGAATATATTCCACGCTGAACCAGTTTATCCTTCTTGATATTTCTGTAAAGCGTCACCCACCCGGCCATAATCAAAAATATCCCAAGAATCATCAGGATAAGCCCATAAGTCATTGCTATATCCATACCAAAATGAACGCCCAGAAAATTGAATTCAACTATGTCATCCGGCAGGACCACACCCTCAGTAAAAAAGTATTTTGACGCAAAAAGAATTGTCAAAGGTATCCCATACATTTCCACAAACAAGGAAACAAAAAATGCACCTACAAGACCGCGCTCAGCCCATTTAGTCTTCCTCCTATATGACAGGGGAACCAGGAACGCAACAAAAACA
>JAUVES010000014.1 GCA_030594675.1 Candidatus Nanohaloarchaea archaeon | reverse complement strand
AGTATTGGATATGGCGGCAGTAAGTTTTATTTTATAACAGAACCATATATTTTGAACCTCACCATAGATGGCTCTAATGAAACGAATTTCTCATATTTTTTGAATGACCAGATTCCGATAAACATAAGCTATGATAATTATTATGGGGAGATTATATCTATAAACACTACGATGGAAATTCGGTATGATAATGACTCTGTAGATACTATAGATATCCCTATAAATATGACAGATATGTTTTATGTGTACAATGTCCCGGGGAATGCTCCAGGAAACTATACACTTGAAACAACAGTGTATCATTCTATCGGAGAGAGCAAAACATACAAAAAATATATCCGGGTTGAAGGATTTTATCTTATGATCAATACGGATCCTGTCTGGGAGGCAGGGGATAATATCACTTTCTCTGCATGGGTTGAAGATAGGAGAGGCGGGTCACCTGTGCTTGTACCATGCAATGCCACATTTACGCTTTCAACACCAACATCGCAAAATATAGGGCTTGATTCGATCAGCACATCAGAATATAAAGAAAAGGCGTATTACTCTACAGCAAATACAACGCAGATGGGTTTTTATAAAATAAAAGTCAGCGCTATAGATAAATATGAAAACCATTATAGTGGCGAATACACATTTTCAATAGGCGGTGTATATGCAAACCAGTATATAGAAGTATATGTTCCTGAAGCGTTCACTATAGTTCAGACTGGAAACTATACTGTCAGCATAAACATACAAAATATAAAGGGGCAGAAAATATATAATCTTGAAGCATATAAGGACGACAATGATACTGATTACATATATGTCAATATATCTGAAGAAGGTGTTGATATAAATGCCAGCGAGGAAATATATCTGGACATAATCATAACACCTGACGCGCTTGAAAATGATGAGTATGAAGAAATAATAATTATAAATGTCGGCAGCGACACTATTGAGATGCCGCTGATGTTCTATATTGACATAAACCCTAAATTAGAGATAATCAACAGGAACTTTGATAATTCTTCGTTTGAGATAACAATGTTTAAAAATATTGCATGGCAGGAAAGCATTACTATCAAGAATGTGGGATATAGGGACATGGAAATCCCTTCCATACATTTTATTGGAGATGAAATGATAGAAAATGTGACTACCATACAGCCGTCAGATAATGTTTCAGTCAATGCGTCTGTAAGTGTTTTAGTGACATTTAATTATGATACTATAGGAAATTATAGCGGCACACTACATATCAGCGCCCCGAATATGGTTGACCAGACCTATAACATTACAATATATGTGCTTGAAGGATTGTCAACACAGGTCACTTCGCTCTCTGATGAATTGTCGCTTACAAAAAACTGGAGAAATATGCTTGAACTTAATGCTTCAATAAACAAAGTCAATCTCAATTTCAGCACAGTCAATGAAATGATAATTAATGCAACCGATCTGAGATCTTATATACTTTCCAAATATGGAGACCCTGCCAATTATGAAACAATCATGGACAATATTACTGAATTTGAGAGTATGCTTTCAGATATAGATGATGAACTTACAGATATTGAAAAATCATATACACTCCTTACAACACCAAAGGCGGGAGATGGAAAATGCGACCCATCTGAACCATGCACGATTGATGACTGCAAATATAAAGACAGGTGCACTTCTGCTAACAGGACTGAAGTAACTAAAGCAGTATGCGGCGATTCTATATGCGACATTGATGATGGTGAGTGTGATACATGTCCTGAAGACTGTCCTAAACAAGCATGTGAAGCAATGCTTAATCCTCCTGTTGATGATGATGGAGGATCTGGCTCAATACTGTGGATAATTATTATTGTTGTAATGATTGTTGTAATCGGTGTAATTCTTGCTACAAGCCTTGTGTCTGTTGATGATGGAGAGAAAAAGAAAACTGGTGCTTCTGCAGGCAAAGATAATATTGTCATAAATAACTAAATTCTTTTATAATTGAATATACTATTGGTTCTTATGTCTGATGAGGATAAGCTTAAAAAACTTGAAGAGGAACTGGCAAAGACACCTTCAAACAAGGCAACTCAGGGACATAGAGGGCTTCTGAAGGCAAAGATTGCTGCAATCAAGGATGGTGTTGTGCGCAAGGCAAGTGGTACTGGTGCTGCTCTTGGAGGGTATTCTGTAAAGAAGTCGGGTGATGCGACCTGTGTTCTTGTCGGGTTTCCGTCTGTAGGAAAGTCTACTTTACTGAACAAGATTACAAATGCTACATCTGAGGTTGGCGGCTATGATTTTACAACACTTGATGTAATTCCAGGCATGATGGAGCATGAAGGCGCAAAGATACAGATCCTTGATGTTCCCGGAATTATTGAGGGGGCTGCTAAAGGTAAAGGGCGGGGGCGTGAGATACTTTCTGTTGTCAATAATTCGGATTTAGTAATCATAATGACTGATGTGTTTAAGATACGGCAGATAGGGATTATCAAGAAAGAGCTTTATGACGGCGGAGTGCGGCTTGGCAGGATAAAACCTGATGTCTACATTAAAAAGACTACAAGAGATGGGATTGTTGTCAATTCATCTGTTAAATTGACCAAGATTGATGTTGAAACTGTGAAGTCTGTTCTTCGCGGGCACAAAATAATGAATGCAAGTGTTCTTATAAGGACTGACATAACTGATGATGAACTTACTGATGTCATCTTAAAAAACAGGAAATATGTGCCTTTACTTGTATTTGTGAACAAGGTTGATTATGTTGATTCTTTGAGAATTAAGGAAATTCGTTCTGAGCTTGGCGCTCAAGATGTAGTGTTCATATCAGCTAAAGATGGAGATAATATTGATGAGGTCCGCAGAAAGATATATTCTAAGCTTAAATTTATCAAGGTGTATACTAAGCCTGTGGGGAAGGAAGCTGACTTTGAGGAGCCATTGATACTTAAGGATGGGTGCACTGTCGGGGATGCATGCGATAAACTGCACAGGACGTTCCGTAAAAGGTTTAAGTATGCACGGGTGTTTGGCAAGTCTGCGAAGTTTCCGGGGCAGAGAAAGAATCTTGGCCATGTGCTTATGGATGAGGATGTTGTTGAGATTCATGTTTGATTTTGGATTAGAAAAGAACTCTCATCGCTTTAGATGGGGGCTTGTGTTCTATAAATTGCTTTCATTTAAGAAGTTTACATGTTAGTCTGTTTAATTCTTTGCTTTTTTCTTCATAAAACCAGAAACGATAGTTTTAAAAAGATAAGTATTTATACTTTAACAGTAGTATAATATAATGTGATTTATATGGCTGAGGCTATATCTGCAAGAGGAAAGATTAAAGAAATTATCGATTCTGAATTAGATAAAATAAACCCATCCTGCAATAATTTTAACCCTAAATATGTTATTCATCTTGAAATGGGTCTTGATATAAGGGAAGATAAGCTTCTTGAAAGGGTTATAGAGTATAGAAAGAATAATGGAAAGACAGATCCAATTGATTATATCCTTAATATCATTAATCCTATCGTAAAAATAAAAGGGATTGGATGCCTTGTACCTACTACTGGTAATGGTGGTGTAGCAATTTGCAGTTGTGAGCCGACCTATAATAATAATGGTAAAATAGGATATGAATGATTATGACAGAACATTTGACAAGTGAGGCAAGAAAGGAAGTAGGACCTCCAAATGCACGCGAAGGTACCCATATAGAGAAATCATTTGACTATATGGGACAGCTTGTCTCTGGTGTATCTGGGAAATACAACATGAATATCAATAATGAATGGCTATCAAATATCTATATCCCTGAAAGCGGTCTTTTGAAAAATGAAGATACTAAACAATATTTTATTGACGGCATATTTAATGCTGATAATTTTATCAAGGATCTCAATGAGACGCTTTCCAAAGAAATCAATGATGATGAGTATTCTATCTGTCTATATAATGGGATGCTTGAGGCAAAAGACGAGATGCTATATCCTGTATCACTTGGACCTGTGTTTGGTGTATATATCCATAATATCCGTAAACCAGGCAATCGGAAGAAATATATTGAAAACATTAAGTTGATAATCAGTGAATATGAAGGGGCAAAGATTATGGCATCTCCAAAAATAGATATGGGTCTTAAAAATAAAAAGCTTATAGTATCTGAAGAAGATATAGACAAACACTATAATTTTGATGCTGGCGGAGATGAAGATACAGAAAGGGATATAGCAGGATATTGCAATATTGAAAATGTAATATGTCTTGTAAATACAGGTAACATGTTTAAGCAGTCTTAATATTATTCTTCTTTTGACTTCTTATTTGCCTCTTTTCCCTGTGATATTGTGAAGTTCTGGTTTGCCGGAGCATTGCGCACTTTTCTTTTTTTGATGTAATAGTAGATTGTGAGAATAATTTCAGCTACAACTAATATAGTAATTATGGCACCGATTGCAAGGTAGAAGAGTATAATCGGTGTGATGCTATCCTGAAGCAAAAGCTCAGACAGACCCATATACTACCACTTAATATTCAGCGATGTTTAGTCACCATATACTGGCTGAGTTTCCGTGCCAGATTTGCCAGAGGCATGCTCTGGAGCCAGATTTTTCCTGGACCTTCTAATGTTGCAAGGAAAAGGCCTTCGCCGCCGAACAGGACATTTTTTACACCACCAACAGATGTGATATCATATTTTACTGTAGGCTCGAAGAAGGCTATATGTCCCGGGTCTATTTTTAATGTCTGTCCTGCAGTCAAGGTGTATTCTGTTATCTCGCCTGCTATCTCAAGGAATGCTGTGCCCGGACCTGTAACTCTCTGGAGGAAGAAGCCTTCACCGCCGAAAAGTCCTGCACCTAACTTTTTTCTGAATTCCATATTCAGGGTTACACTATTGTCTGCGACCATAAAAGAATCTCTCTGGCATATAAGGCTCTGGCCTGCACTTAGCTTCTTAGGCACTATCTTTCCTGGAAATTCTGATGCGAATGAGATTAGGCCTGTGCCAGTCTGGCATGTGTAAGTTGTCATGAACAGGGATTCTCCTGAAATCATCCTTCCAAGCCCTTTCATCACACCGCCTTTTGTGTTTGTTTCCATCTTCATATTGGTGCTCATCCAGGACATTCCGCCTTTTTCCGTGTAGACAGCTTCATTAGCTGCAAGCTCTATATCAACAACCTGCATTGTCGTACCTCTTATCTTGTAGTTCATAATTATACACCTATTAATTGTTGTTTTGAGAAGTATATAAGAATTGAATATAGTTTCACATAAAAGCATCCAGATCCTTGTCTGACTGCTTCAGTTTTTTTGAGAAATCTACTGCTGACTCTTCAAATGACTTTGAGTGGGCAGGCTCGTCTGATTTTCTTTTTCTTACCTGTATGAAAGTTGGGTACCCTGTTGCCTCACCGACTATTACTGCTTCTCCCGGCCTCAATGAGGTTATCTGGCTCATGACCTGATTTGTCAGGCCTTCACTTGATGCTTTTATGCGGTCAAGGTCTATCGGATTTGTGACGCGCATAATTATGTGAGTATTGCACTGGGAAAGGGCTGTTGTGGATAGATATACAGGTCTCTGGCTTACAAGGCATAAGGATGCGTAAAATTTTCTTCCTTCCCTTGCTATTTTTTCTATGATTGACTTTGATATTGCGTATTGTTTTTTGACTTTTTCAGGTGCGAAATTGTGGGCCTCTTCAACTACGAGGATAAAGGGAGGTATCTTTCCTTTCTGCCTTTCATTGAAAAGGTTTTCTGCAATCGCTGCTGCTATTATCTGTCTCTTTCTCTGGCTTAAGAGGTCACTCAAGTCAACAATTATGAGATTTCCAGGCTTTACATCCATCAGGGAAGGGTAGCTGAATTTTCCGAAAAGCCTTAGCTGTTTCAGGCTTTTGAGGCGGCTTATTATCGGGTCTTTTATGTTTGATTTTGTCTGATCATCTTCAAGCGCTCTTATTATTGCGTCAAGGTCAAATGTGCCGTTGTCTTTGTATTCTTTTCTTAAGGAATTCAAGATTCTGTCCAATGCTAATGACTGCGCCGGGGAGAAGGCATCTGTGTATTTTTCAAAAGTTGATGCAGTAAAATTATGAATGCTTATCTGAACATCTTTTCCTTTTATTATCTTTACTTTTTTTAAGTATTTTCTGTCACTTGCAAAAGATGTGTACTCACCGTGGGGATCTATCACTATAGTTGCTACCTGACCGTATTCTTCTTTTCTGTCCATAAGCTCTTCAAAGAGGACTGTTGCAAGGTAACTTTTTCCTGCACCGCTCATTGCCAGGATTGCAAGGTGCTTGTGAAAGAGTCGTGTCATGTTTATCTTTGCAGGTATGTCCTGGTATTCAAGAGTTCCTATATCTAGGCCTTTTTCTGTATCAAGGTTTAAGAATCTTGTTACATTGTCCTGTTCTGCCGGGGTGATTTCTGCCCCGGGTGATGGGGGATATTTTGACCTGTTTATTTTGTTCTGTGCAAATAGGCCTAAGATTTCTGCCTTTGCTATAAGGTATTCCCATCTTGCTGTGGGGAACTGGGTATTTAGTGATTGACCGTTCTTTTCATATTCGGATACGGAGTCGGGCCTTTCAAAATACTTGTTTGTCTTTATTATCTCATCTATCCTTGCGATTATTGTCCCTTCTTTTGTCTGTGCACTTACAAACTGGCCTTTCAGAACTTTTTCTTTTTGCGTTATGACAAAGTCAAAAGATGTTGTGCTTGGACCTTCCATTGTTGATATAACTGTGCCGATTTTCATTTCTGTTCACTTGGAATTGTGGGGTGAAATTAATAAGTTTGAATGCTGGCCCGTTGAAGAAGATCATCTGATTGATTAGATGTTTTTGTATGTGCAACAATCAAAGTAACTGCAAGCTTTGCATTTTACCTCGTTTTTTGTTGGTATTGGTGTTGCTTTACCTGATGCAAGATCTAAGATTCTTTGGATGTTTGCTCTGACTTTTGCTGTAAGGTCGCTGTCTTTATTGAACTTTTCTTCCCACATGATTGTGCCTGTGTCCCTATCCCTTACTGCTGCAAAGATATCTTTTTTTAGATAATACATTGCACTTAAGGCGATGCAGTAGCCAGTGAGCTGGAGCTTTGAAGATTCGTAGAGGTTTGGCTTGTCGTCCATTATCGTTATCTTGTCGGGATGGATCTGTACCTGATCTATCTTCCCTATCAGCTTATCTTCTTTTGATTTTACGAAAAGTTCTCTTGTGATGAAGGTTCTGTTTTCTTTTTCTGCCCTTATGATTATTTCCTCTATTGTGCCTGCGGTGTCTGCCTGCTTTAGGAAATTGTTTTCCAAGGTCTTGTGTACTGATATGCCTTTCTCTATCTTCGGTGTCCATGCCCTTATCTTTCTTATGTATCTTAGGATTATCTGGCATTCGCAGTAGTCGTGGGCGATTAATGCTGATATAGGTACTAGTTTCATAGGTCTTGTTTTATCTTTTTTGTTTTTATATGTTTATGTTGTAGGATGCCGGTTGTGCCGGTATGGGATAAAAATCTTTTTAAAGTTAATATTGTTTATAAAAAGTGATATTAATGAACAATATAGCAATTAATGCTGCATGTACTCCAGAAGATGAAATCTCATTTCTTTTTGAACTTATGGAAAGGCAAAATATACGGGAAGAATGGGATGATCGTGGATCTGACAGATGGACATATTTTAGTGAGGGAGTAAAGCAGATAATAAGCTATTACCTTTCATTCAAGCTGAAGGGGCTTAATCTTGATATAGGCAGTGGATGGTATATGCATTATCCTGATTCTGTCGCTGTTGATGTGTCTCCTGTAAATCTTAAGAATAATATGCTTGACAAAAAAATATGTATGGATCTTGAAGATATTGCTTTTGAGAAAGGCCTGCCTTTTAAGGACAATACATTTGATTCAGTCACAATGGTAAGTGTCTGGCAGTACTTGCGGAATGTACAACCTGTTCTCGATGAGCTTGAACGGGTATCAAAACCTGGCGCAGAACTCTATATAATAAATGGCCAGAATTCAGGAGTTCAGGGACTGAAAAAAAGGTCCAGCTACAGTAAAGATATTTGCGAAGATATGCTGGCGCGTGGCTTTGACAGCATGATAGAGATAATACCGATTAAAGGCGGC
Organism: Candidatus Nanohaloarchaea archaeon; assembly: GCA_030594675.1. Taxonomy (GTDB): domain Archaea; phylum EX4484-52; class EX4484-52; order EX4484-52; family GLR71; genus GLR71. Next base: position 2,411 of record JAUVES010000014.1, on the reverse strand, counting down.
CGTGATGTTTTCCAGTCAGTTACGGCTAGGATGCCTAAAGGATGTGTTATAGAAGACAAGCAATTCAAGATTGATGCCAATGCCGCACTGGTCAATAACTGGGAAAAATTTTTAGATGGTGTAGCAAGTGATGAAGTAGAGACTGTAAAAATGCTTTACCATGAGCTTGGCACATATCCTGTGACTGGTTTTTCAAGACGTTTTCTAAGAAAAATTGAGATGTTCAGCCAGGACTATTTTGATATAATCGGTAAAAAGCCTATAATATTCTGTGATACGATTTGGCCTGAGATTGATATGATGACACCGCATTCAAATATATTCCCTTATCTTGTGTCTCTTAAAGATAGGAAGGATGATGATACGGATGGATACAATCGTGATGCTAGGGTTAAACTTATGAATAAATATAATCTGTCTATTGCGAACTATACAGATTTTTTTGGGGATGACAATATAGAAGGCATAGAGAATAGGATAAAACAGTCAGGCAGAAATGATTACAATTATTATTATCCTATGGAAGATGCAAAATTTGATACATTTATACATTTTCTCGCAGCTGTTAAACTTAACAGCTTTGCCTATGACCTGGAAAAAAAGATGTATGGCATGCTGAAACCTAAAGTTGAAGATCTTGACAGCAGGATTGAAAAAGCTTTTGCCTGGAATGTATATTCTTTAGCATATCAACGCAAGCAGGAAAGAGAAATTGATGAACTGCTTGAGACGAAAAAGAAGATATTGGATGATAGGAATGACATCATTGGACTTAATCGGTTTGCACAGCATTATAATGCGATTCCATATCTTAAGAAGATAGTTCTGCGTAATCTATGAATCTTTGTTCTTTGCATCTAAACTTATTCTTGTGCTGTGGGGTTTTGGTTGTGTAGGTAAGGAAATGAGATTAAAACCTTACAGCTTTAGATTGTTTACAATACTGTCTACTGCTTCAATTATATCTTCCCTGTCCCCAAAAGCGCTTAACCTGAAATACCCTTTACCGCTTGGTCCAAAGCCTGAACCTGGAGTTCCTACAACGTGTGCTTCATTCAATAGCTTTTCAAAGAAATCCCATGAATCCATATTATCCGGTGTCTCCATCCATACGTAGGGTGCATTTACACCACCATATGCTGTCAGCCCGAGATATTCAATCCCTTCTTTGATTATTTTTGCATTCCCCATATAATGATCAATAGTTTTCTGGGATTCTCTTAAAGCATCTTCAGTCAATGCAACAATGCCACCCGGTTGTGCTAGGCATGAAGCACCGTTGAAAAATGTTGTCTGTCTTCTGTTCCATGCTGCATTCATTTCTCCTTTTTTTGTATTTTCTACAACAAAAGTTTTAGGAAGAACAGTATAGCCAAGCCTTACACCTGTGAAGCCTTCTGACTTTGAGAAACTTTTAATCTCTATTGCGCATTTTTCTGCTCCCGGTATTTCATATATGCTTTTTGGGAGTTTTGGATCGGAGATAAATACTTCATATGCAGCATCAAAAATAATTCCTGCCTTATTTGCAATTGCATAATCTACAAAAGTTTTTAGCTGCTCTTTTGTAGCTACTGCTCCAGTCGGGTTATTCGGGCTGCAAAGATATATAATGTCCACTTTTCCATCAGGCAATTTCGGGAAAAAATCATTTTCTTTCGTGCATGGCATATACACAATACCTTCATATTGGCCTGTATCCTCATTGAAAGGCCCTGTCCTGCCAGCAATGACATTGGAGTCAACATATACAGGATATGCCGGGTCCTGCACTGCGACAGTTCCCGGACCAAATATGGATTGAATGTTTGAAGAATCAGGTTTAGCTCCATCGCTTACGAATATTTCTGAAGGGTCTATAGAAATTCCTCTTTTTCTATAATCATTGACTATTGCTTCTATCAGTTCTGTGTTTCCCTGCTCATTACCATAACCTGTGTATGTCTTTTTATGTGCAAGATTATCAACACCAGTTTTAAGTCCTTCAATAACTGTCGGAGTTAGAGGTTCAGTTGTATCGCCTATGCCAAGTCTCATAACTTTTACGCCTGGATTTTCTGCTATGAACATATTAGTTCTTCTAGTGACTTCCGGAAATAGATATCCGCCTTCTAATAATCCATAATTTTTATTGATTGTTGCCATAATTCATCACTATATCATGTATATATTTATTTTATTGGTTTATTATCTTTTATTTCTTTGGGTCAATTATGTGATTGGGGGGTTTTGTTTTTATATGCTTGTGCTGTGGGATTCAGGTTGTGCTGGTATGGAGGTGAGATAAAAACCTTACAGCTTTAGATTGTTTACTCAAAAAATAAATAAGATATTATGAGTGATTTTTATGAACAAAATATTTATATGATGAATGTTTAATTATAGTTATGAAAGGAACAAAGCTGACTTAT
>JAUVES010000025.1 GCA_030594675.1 Candidatus Nanohaloarchaea archaeon | reverse complement strand
TATGTATGAAATACGCGATGCGCTTATGACAATAAGCTATTTTGATTCTGACAGGGCTGCAGTATCAGAGCATGCAATATTTATTGATGATAAGACCTATGATAAGATGTATAATAAGACTGTTGTTCTTGAATTTTATGCAGAAAAAGTTTCCAGTGACAGGCCTTTTGAGATTTACTTAAATGACAGGATTCTTGAACATGATACAGAACTCTATGAGAACCAGATCATTATTTCACAGGATCGTTTCAGGAAGGATAAGACCAATACGCTTAAATTTTCCACCTATGGCATCTACAAGCTTTCAGATGTTGATATAAGGATTGCTGATGATAGCAACAGCTTTAGCCTTTTCTGATTTTTAGTAACTTATATTAAATAGGTTGCACAATTATTTTTTATACAGATCTTTTTGACTGTTTTTTATTGCAAGGTTTTTTTATGGATGAAGTCTCTTCAGAGCGCAGTAATGAGAGAAATGATGCAGCAAGTAAGATTTCTAAACTTCAGATGCAGGTAAGTGAGTTGGATGAAGAGATAAACAAGAGACAGATGGCGTTGGATAATTTTCGTGAAGTTCATCCTGAAGATAAAACTTTCATTAATTCTGCTTCTGGGACACTTGAACTTTATAAATTACAGCGCATTGCAAAGAAAAACTTACTTAAGGCTGAACAGGACAAGATAAAGAAGATAAATAAGGCAGAGAAAGCTGATATTAAGGCTGAGGAGAAAGAGGTCAATGGGATTGAGAAAGCAAATAAAACTATTGAAAATGTTGATAAAGGAGTAAAGACTGGTGCGAAGGGTGCCCGTACTGCTGCACAGGTGGCAGCTGCTTTTGGCTCTAAGGATACAGCAGATAAGATGGGTCATTTGGCTGATAAATTAGATGATGTAGCTGAGAAAACTGATAAAGTGGCAAAAATTGCTGATACAGCAGCAGAAGCTTCTGAAAAAAATGCAGCTGCACCTTCCGGAGCGATTGTCTCGCCAAAAGATGGAGAAAAGACTCAAATTATTGAGGAAGTTGTTAAGGAAGAAGGCGAGCCACCGCAGGCATCACCTCCAGCAAAAGTAGAAGACCCTAAGGTTCAAATTGCTGTGGAAGGGGAAAAGGATGGCGGTGCAGTCAATGATAAGCCTAAAGGGTTTAGCCTGCTTTTTATACTTCTTGCTCTTATAGGTGCTTATGTCGGTTTCTCTGGCCTGATGGGCAATACTTTTGATGTGATGCCTGAACCATATGATGATGTGCCTCTTATTTTTGCAATTGAAGCATTTTTTATTGTATGGTTTCTTGTTGATTCAAAATGCAATAATAAAAATCATGACTGGGTCAGCTTTGCAATACTTATGGTTTTATTTCTTATTAATTTTTTCTGGGCACCTATCACATTTGTCTTTGAATTGCAGCATATTCCTGTCATGTGGATTCTTGTGCTTCTGAAATATTCAAGTTCAGGCACTTCAATAAGCCTTAAGAGCCTTATATGGGCCGGTGTTTTGCTTTTGTTTATAGCCTTTATTTTTTCACTTATACCAATTGCATCGTCTTTGGCTGAATCTATAGGTGGTTCAGATTCCGGCTCTGGTTCAGATATTCCTACTTCTGACCCTACTGCATCTACTTCTGATTCAAAACCTTTTAATTTTTGGTGCTTCATTGCGCCTATGCTTTGTGAAAATGATCAACCACTTGATGCGAATATTAATCTTGATCTTTCTAATGGAACTCTTATTGATTTTAAACCAGGTCTTGCGCAGCCTAGCATGGTCGTAAATAAAAAGGAGATAAGACCTACACGGATTGTGCATTCTGCCTGGAAAGCAGTTAATCTGGGTGATAAACCAATTGATACTGCATTGTTTCTTATCAATGGTTCTGATATACATGGCAACCAGAGAGGTTTCATTGATCTTGATACTGGTTTCGATGCGATTAATTATCCGGGTGTTACCATACCTCCTGAGTACTTCTATAAGCTGTATCCTAATATCCCAAGCAAAAAGGATAAGACAATAAGAGTTAGTATTACTGCACCCGCATGTTTTTTAGGTAATTTTGAAGCTCCTGTTTTTGTCCTGTACAAGTATGATATTTCTTCACGCCTTGAGCTTACTTTTGCAAGCTTTGACTGGTGGCAGGATATGGTTGAGCAGGGAAAGGAAGTGGATTATTTGATGCCAAGGAGATCTATATCAACGATAGGCCCATTTTCGCTGTCTATATCTCCTGATGAAGATAAGCAGCCAGTTGTACTGGAACCTAGCGAAATTTTTGGCCTAAGTTTTGAGCTTGCAGATATACATAATGGCCGGGGGGCTATAAGCATGTTTGAGGTGTATATATCAAATAAGCTGATACCACAGGGTTTAGGCACATCTTGTGACTTGGTAGCGCTTCCTCCTTCTTCAAGCCCTTCCCCCACTTTGAATGCTTATACATTAAAGCCAGCATTGCTTGCAGAAATCAGTTCTGCTGACCTTTCTCTTAATGATGGCTTTAGTGGTCCAGAAGAATTTTACTGTCCTTTTAAGTATGACTCAACCAGCTTTGCCGATGATTTGGGTGAGGGTTCTTCACAGAGAACTATAATTGCGTATGCTGAGTATACATATATCTATAATGGCATGTTTTCTCTTTCTACAAGAAATGATACAGGTTATGCTGAGTGCATAGTGCCGTAAGATCTGTCTGTTGAGGCGGTAAGCTTTTCAATGAGCTTTGTCTGCAATCTAAAAACAGTAGTTTTCGGTTTACTTGAAAATAATATAAACAATGCACATCAATAATTATGTTATGGGTAAATTTATTGTTATTTTTGTATCTCTTGTGTTTCTTGTAAGCGGCTGTGTTGATTTTTCTGCTCCGGGCAGCAGTGGCGCCTCTTCTGTCTCCGGAAATGAAGATACTGAGATTATTGTTTCTGATATCCTTTCTATCAATAGGCTTGAGATTATTCCAACAAATACTCTTTCTTCCAGCAAGCCGTTTACGCTGCGTCTTGAGATTGAGAATACTGGCGATAATTCAATATTTGTTTCAGTTGATAAAGGGGGTTCATATGATGGTGATATGCTTCTTTGTGATTACTGTTCTGATATGTTCAGCTTTGAAACTGTTGATTCTTTTAAGATGAACCCTTCACATTCAGGCAACCCTGATGTCATTGAGATGAAGCCAGGTCTTATGCAGTTTTTTGAGTGGAAGCTGGTAACACCTTCTGAAGAAATGCTTTATGGCATGATGACCAGATGCAATCTTGCTTTGCAGGTCTCTTATGATACAGTTGCATTTACCAATACATACATCTATTTTGCAACGCCGTTTGAAATTTCCAGAAGCTTTTATACCCGCAAAAATATGTATCTTCTTGGGAGCAATATTGCAACAGATGGCCCATTGAAGGTGAATATTGTTCCTTTTTCAGACCAGCCGATCCCTATTGATTATGATGCGTGGTCTGTTTCTATCAATATTGAAAATCTTGGTGACGGGCTTGCGAATGTGACAAAGCTTGATCTTGTGCTTCCAAGTGAGATTACACGGGCAGGCATTGTAACTGCAGCCGGTATGGATATATGCAATCTTGAGAGTGCTGAGAACCTTGATATATACAAAGACGGCTCTGAGCGGATTGTCTGCATGTTTGATCCACCAGATGAAACAGTGCTGATTGCTACTGCTTATAAGCTTAAGGCTGTTGTGGATTATACTTATGTGCTTAAAGATAGCGTGACTGTTACAGTTGAGCCGATAAAGCTGTATTAAGTATTCTTTTAAGTTCTTATAACCAAAAATTATATATAGGTAGGCCCACAATAATCTTGTATTGGTGATAGTAATGTCCTTTAAAGCGACTAATGTAATTTTTGTCTATGGCGTGATCTTAATGGTCTTTTTTGTGCTTGGATGTACAGGCAGTGGGTCTGCCGGTGCTTCTGATAGAGGTGTTGTGATTACTGACTTTTCCTTTGATACATCGTCAGTGTATTCAGGCGACCCTGCATATCTTATGCTAGAACTTGAAAATCAAGGTCAGAAGAAAGTTACTGGTGATACTCATGTGTTCATATATGGTCATGAGTTTGATGATGTCAGGCAATGGCGATGGGTTACTGGTGGTATTGTAACATCTCCTCCTGGGGTAACTACTGGTACGAGTACTGAGAGTTCCAGAAGTTGGAAGATACCAAATGATGAATTCCTTCCGCCTGATCCTGAGATGGGTATATCGGGAGGCGTTGCACTTATAGATGCACAACTTACTGCACCGGAGCTTGAATCTGGTGAATCATCTCCATATACATTTTATGCAAGAGCATGCTACCCATATGAGACAAGCATGCTTTCAACAGTCACATCAATCTCAAGAGAGGAAATGAGAGTTGTGCAGGACACAAGCAAGGCAGAAGCAATAAATACAGCAGGTCCAATCCATATATCACTTGCAGGTAATTCCAATGTCATTTCAAGAAGCGGTCAGTCAATACCTATTGTCTTTCAGGTAACTGATGTTGGTGGTGGATTCTCTACTTTACCTGGACTTGGCTGTACATCTGTACCAGGAAGTACTGATAGAGGAAAAGTTCACATAGCTGTTCAAATAGATGGTCTTGCTGTTCCTGGTGATGCGTGTCCTGCTCGTGACCTTAAGCTCAGAGATGGTCTGGCAACTATGAGGTGTTCAATACCAATAGATCCAAATGTTGATCCAACAAGAGAATATCATATAAGGGCCATTGTTGATTACAACTATTATGTGACCTCAGATACTGCAATAACTGTTGATTACATAGAACCTACTGCATGATTGTAGTAGTTCTTTTTTTCTTTTCTTTTTTTAAAAATATTTAAGGTACTAAGATTAAAGTTATTATTATGAATTTCAAGTCTTTGTATATCTGCCTGTTTTTTGTGCTGCTGTTGTCTGGCTGTTCCGGTTCAAGTTCTTCAAGCTCTTCTTCTGGATTTGGTAATGGCCTTACAGTCCATTCTTTTGACTTTTCTTCAAATGAGGTGTCTAGCGGGCATCCGTCAATCCTTACTCTTAGTATGCAAAATCTGGGCAGTAAAGATATTGCTGATGTATATATCTATCTTTACGGGCTTAGCAGGGGCACAGATGAATGGTTTGAGGGTGACCCTCCAGATATAAGTGTCAGTGGTGCTGACAGCCTTGTTGGCGGCGATTCTCGTATCCTTAAGCTTGATTCTGTCGGTGCGCCTATAAAATCTATGGATCTTGATGGTGAATCACGCACTGTTCTATGGGTTATTGATGCGCCTAGAAATCTTCCTAAAGATAAAGTGTTTGAATATTCTGTAGGGGTGCGTGTGTGTTATCCTTATGTGACCACATCTGTCGGCAAAATTGAGGTGCTGGATGAGCAGGAGTATCTTTCAAAGGAAATTGATAAGACTATAAAAAGTCATAATATTGTGCTTGATACTACAGCCGGTCCGCTTGGTATAGATATGTCAACACAGCAGCCATTGCTTTTGACTAATAACAATGATATTACATTTAAGGTCAAAGTTATTGATAGAGGTGGTGGCACGGTTACAGAATCCGACTGTTCAAATGCATTTAACTGGAACAATGATGTTCTTGACCTTTTAACTCTTAATAATATTGATGTGAGCATTAATGGTGATGCTTGTGATATAGGCATCAATGACCTTTATTTTAAAATAGCGGAATCCGGCCGTGCTACGGCAGAGTTTCCTGTGACTTGTTCTGTTCCATCTTTTGATGGCCCGACATGCACCTTTGATCTCAACATTAAGTTTACATATAATTATTTTGTTGATGCTATGACTGATATCAGTGTCGAAGGGCTTGGTGATGATACTATATAGAATATGTAAAAAAGAAAAAAGTGTAAAAAAGAAAAAGGTTAGATTTTAGATGTTATCTAAAATCTGTTTGATGTCATCTTTTCTTGTCTCACGAATTGCTTTTTTATTTTTTTGTACAGGCTTCTTTTTTTCAACAGGCTTTTTCTTCTTTGCTGTTTTCTTGACTGGCTTTTTTTCTGCGGCAGGCTCTGGCTTTTTTACTTCTGCTTTTTTGACAGGTGCCGATATTGGCTTTGCTGACTTTTTTATATCTTTTTTAATTTCTTCCATCTTTTTGACTTCTTTTTTCTCTTCGTCCTTTTTGTCTTTCTTTTCTTTGTCTTTTTCATCTTCCTCTTCTTTTAGGAGTTCAGGGCCAAAAATAATAAGAAGTATTATTATTATACCAATTATTATTGCTGTTATGATGCCTGTTGGGAATCTTTTTTCGTCAGAATCATCTGGTGTCACATCAGGCTCTATGTCGTCTATAATATCTTCTGTTATTATTTCTCCAGTAATTGGTGCAATTGTCTTGTCTGACCTGAAAGCGAACTGCAAGTGTTTCTGTGCTGTTGCACCCATATCTGATTCTACATTGACTTCTATTGTGTATGTTCCTTCTGCTGTGGTGTATTCAGGTGATGCATAGACAAATATGTCTGCAGATTCTTTTGACTCAAGAGATAATTCTTCAGGGTTTACAGTAACCCATTTTGGTCCTTTGAGTGTTATAGTGTACTCTGCTGTAAATTCACCGTCATTTTTGACTGTTACTGTATAAAGGTAGCCGTTTATATCTTCTGCGAAGATGCTGTCAGTATCACTTGATGCACTTACACCATAGCAGGAATCAAATTCTTTTGTAGTTACTGTCATTTCTATAGAGTCTTCTGCTCTTTCTGAAGTGACTGTGACTGTTATTGTTTTATCTGCTGTTCTGTTCTGTTCTGTGTTTATAAGAATCAGCTCTTCTTTGCTTTCTCCAGCAGCTACTGTTACCTCTTCTGTAGAAAGGAACCCGTCACTTACTGATAAGGTATATGTGTCTTCTTTCTTGCCTGTGTTTTCTACAAGCACTTTCAATGTTGCTGCTGTTCCTGGGCATACTTGCGCACTCTTTTCTTCTGAAGATATCTCTACGCTGTAGCACTGATCTACTGTTATTTTTCCATATGCCTTGTCTTTTGAATTCTCGGACTCAATCATTACAGTATAATCAAATGTGCCTACATCCATGTTGTTTGTTACTATTTCAAGATATGTCTCTGATATTTCTTTTGATTCCAGTGATATTATACTTTTTTCAAAATTTGCATTCTGCGCGTCTGTTGACAGTTCATATGAGTCTGTCTTGTAACCTATGTTTTTTGTTGTTATGATAATTTTTGCAGTGTCTCCTTTGCATATGCTTACATGCGGCGGTATGTTAAGGACTGCTATTCCATAGCATGCGCCTTCTGAAGTAATTCTTATTTCAGCGCTGTCTGATGCATAAGACATTGTTGACTGTGCGCTTAGAGTTATTGTATCATCATTTGATGCGACAGGAATTGATAAGGTTGCTGTTTTTTCTGCACCTGATGCGATTGTTACTGTGCTTTTGTCAAAAGTTCCTGCTGTTGATGATAATGTAAATGTCTCTGCTGTCTTGCCTGTATTAAGGAGTGTTACATCTACTGTTCTTATCTCGCCTACACAAGCTTCTATAAGCTCTGTCTGGGGTGTAAGTTCTATCCCGTGGCATTTCATGACGATAAAATCTATTGTATCTTCATGCTTTACAGAACTGTCTGAATCCAGTGTTGCTGTGAAAGTTATTATATATTGTCCTGGTTCAGCATCAATTTTTGGCTTTATCCATATTGGAAATGT
>JAUVES010000072.1 GCA_030594675.1 Candidatus Nanohaloarchaea archaeon | reverse complement strand
GGACAAAGATTTCTGAGGCGGCTGGAATATCACCTAAGCAATTTGATGAGATTCTTGCCAGAAGAGTTGCTGTCATTGAGAGGCTTATGAGGGAAAGGCCTGATGCTGATGGCTTTTTGAGAGCTGTTGCTGCTGATGGTAGAGTTTAATGTTTTGACTATTTCTTTAGAAACATTTAAACCTTTTTAGTGATAATATATTGTATGGCAACAGCAGTTTTTGCGTTTTCAGGTGATCCAATCACTTATGGACATATTGATATTATTAAGAGGGCATCCAACACTTTTGATAAAGTAGTGGTTGCTATAGGTGTCAACCCTGAGAAAAATTATATTTTTAGCCTAGAAGAAAGGATGGAAATGACAAAAAAAGTACTTTTCAATGTCTCTAATATTGAAGTAACATCTTTTGAAGGCATGCTGGTTGATTATGCTTATGAAAATGCTATTCCTGTAATTGTTAAAGGCGTCAGAGATGCTGCAGATATTGATTATGAGAAGACTCTGCATCAGGTCGGTGAAAGCCAGAGGTTAAATATAGATACATATATCTTATTTGCAAAGCCTGAACTGGCGCATATAAGATCCAGTGTTGTGATAGGTATACAAAAAGAGCAGGGGCTTATCCATGAATCTGTGCCATTATATATTAAGCAGTGCCTGGAAGCAAGAATCTCTGATCGATATATAGTAGGGATAACCGGGGAGATTGGTGCAGGCAAGTCTTATATAAGCAAAAAATTCAAGGAACTCGGCGATTCAAAAGGTGTTGAAGTCCATGCTATTGATCTTGATCGTATTGGTCATCAGATTCTTTCTGAGTTAAAGGATCCAGGATATGAACAGGTAAGAAAAGAGATTATTGATACATTTAAAGATGAAGTACGCTTAGATGATGGCACAATTGACAGGAAAGCACTTGGAAAAATTGTATTTGATAATCCTGAGGAAATGGCTAAGCTGAATAAGATTATGTATACTCCTATGATTGTGAGAGTAAAAAAAGAGTTGCATGGTAAAAAAGGTCTGATATTGTTTGATGCTGCATTGATTGCCGAGATTGAGATTAGTTATCTATGCAATAATAATGTCATACTGGTCAATGCTGATAAAGACAGCCAGAAGAGGAGACTGCTTGAAAGGAACTTATCTCCCCAGCAGATAGACAGGAGACTTGGGAGCCAGTATACTTATTCTATGAAGAAGGAAAAGCTGGAAGAAGTTATCTCCTATGATAATCAGGGAAAGATCTGGACTATTGATAATTCTGATAATGTTGATAATTCTGTAGAGATTGGCAGAATATTTGATGTTATCGTAAAAGAATTAGGGATAAAATGAGACAAATTTTTTTTGAGTTATGAAATAGGATTGAGGCAAAGGGTAGTCCTGATGAGATATGTTTCTTTGATAAAAGGCTGAAATTCTTTTGGATATTGTTATTTTATATAGAAACCAATTCTTTGTTCTAAAGAGATGAAGGGCTTATTAGGATAATTTTTTCTATATACAATCTCTTTTTAAAGATATGCGCTAAGCTATTAGTAAAAAAGGATAGTAATAAAAATGAAATTTGAAGATTTAGGGCTTGATTCTTATACTCTTGATCAAATAGGAAAAGAAGGATTTGAAAAGCCAACAGAAATACAGGTAAAATGCATTCCTGAAATTAAGAAGGGAAGAGACCTAGTAGGCCAGTCCGTAACCGGTTCTGGAAAGACTTTGGCATTCTGCATACCAGTCATAGAAAAGACTGCTCCAAGAGAGGGAATACAGGCACTTATCCTGACACCCACAAGAGAGCTTTGCATGCAAGTGAAAGACTCATTTGAGGATTTTGGAAGTAAAAAAGGTCTTAAGGCTACAGCTATATATGGTGGCACAGATATTGATAAACAGATGCGCGACCTGAGAAAGTCAGAGGTGGTCATTGCGACACCAGGAAGGCTTCTTGATCATATCGGGCGCAGGTCTATAGATCTTAGGGGTGTGAAGTTCCTTATACTTGATGAAGTTGACAGGATGTTTGATATGGGATTTATAGATGATGTCAACAAGATTTTAAAAAATATTCCTGAGAATAGGCAGACACTTCTTTTCAGTGCTACAATACCAAAGAAGGTTGAAGCTTTGATACGGAAGTATTTAAAATCCCCTGTGGTCATTAAGGCACAGACAGTTATTGATAAGAGCAAGCTTAATCAGGTATACTATGATGTTGACAGAAATATGAAATTTTCACTCCTGTTGCATCTGATTGAGAAGAAAACAAGCGGATTGTCACTTATCTTCTGCGGCACGAGGCATGAGGTAGACCATCTTACTGCAAACCTGAAAAAAAATGGGGTAGATGCTATGGCTATCCATGGTGGCCTTACACAGAATAAAAGAATTCATGCTCTTGATTCTCTGAAGAATGAGAAGATTCGTGTTCTTGTGGCAACTGATGTTGCGGCAAGAGGTCTTGACATAAAGAATGTTACGCATGTCTATAATTATGATGTTCCAAAATGCACAGATGAATATATTCACAGAATTGGAAGGACTGCCAGAGCTGGAAAGAATGGTGATGCTGTAACACTTCTATGCGATAGGGATTATGATAATTTCAGGAAAGTTACTGCAGACAGGACTTTTAAGGTTGAGAAGACGGAAGTTCCGCGCGTAAATAAGATTAGGTATGATAGGAATCTTGTTCAGCGAAGCAGCAGTGGTGGTCGAGGAAACTTTAAGAAAAGATTCGGCAGTTCCAGTAGAAGTTCTGGTGGTGGTTCTGGCAGAAGCTATGGCGGCAGTGGCAGTTCTGGAAGAAGCTACGGTGACGGTTCTGGTAGAAATTCTGGCGGTAGCGGTGGTTCTGGTAGAAGCTATGGTGGCGGATCTGGTAGAAGTTCTGGCGGTGGTTCTGGAAGGAGTTACGGTGGCGGAAAAGGACCGAGCAGGTTTGGCGGAGCTAAGAAGAAAAGGTATTAATCAAACCTGTGTTTTCTTATAATTAACTTTATTAATTTTGCTAATACCAGTTAGTATTAATTAAATGGTGATTTAATGCTAGATTATTTTATGACTAAGGTTATATCTAGGCAGGAAATATTTGATGCTGCCGATAAAGTTGTGGATATGGAAATATTTGTATCTAATAATTATGATTCTAATGCTGTTAGAGAGTTTAAAGAAGTCTATGATATGATTAGACAGAATGACTTGGAACTTTCCAGAAAAATAGGTGTCAAGCCGTGCAAGTATAGTTGTCTGGAAGCACCTGATGAATTGTCTTTTGAAATTGAAGAACAAGAGTGTTTTGCACTGTCATTGGGCTTTCTGAAGCAGTGATTTTGTTGTCTGTTTACTTCTTAGATGCTGGTTTAGTTTTCTTTTCATTGTTTGATGGCTGGTCAAGACGTTCTGTATATCTGCATTTTGGATAGTTGCTGCAACCCAGGAATTTTCCGTAGATGCTGCTTCTCAGTATAAGCTTTGATTTGCATTTTGGGCAGATCTTTACGACTGCGCCGTTTTCTATCTCATCAATCTTTTCCTTTGCTGCCCCGTCTGTGATTTTCTTTGAAGGGCAGTCTTTGTTTATGCAGATGATCTGGGGCTTCTTTCTTTTCTGGATTATGCTGATGAGTGGGAATCCGCACTGTTCACATTCTTTTTTCAGGCTTTTTACCATACCCGTCTTTGGCAGTGAATATGTTGTTTTACAGTCTGGGTATTTATCGCAGGCGATGAATCTTCCAAACTTTGACCTTTTTATCATAAGAGTCCCTTTTCCGCAGACTTTGCAGGGACCTATTGTATTCTCATCATCCTTTGTTTCTTTTACTGCATCTGCAAGCTCTTTTCCTATCTCTTTTTCATTGCTCTTGTATTTTTCAAAGATTTTTGTGAGTTCTTCTTCTGCCTTTTTTGTTATCTTGTCGCCTGATTCCTTGTCATGCTCTATGTTTTTCATGTGTTTTTCAAAAGTTCTTGTGAGGTCTTCTGAGATTATTTCAGGGCAGTATTTTTCAAGAGTGTCTATCACTTTGAGGCCAAGCTCTGTCACTTCAATTCTTTTCTCCATCAGGTAGTCTCTCTTGTAAAGGTTGTTTATTATCTCTGCTCTTGTTGCCTTTGTGCCGAGGTTTCTTTTCTCAAGTTCTTTTATTATTGATGCTTCGTTGTACCTGTTGGGCGGCTTTGTCTCTTTGTCTAATCTTGTTATCTTTTTGTTCTCTATTTTTTCATTGTTGCTTAATTGCGGTAATGTAACTTCCTCAAGCTTTACATAAGGCTCGTATAGGTTGAACCATCCAGGTTCAATTGTTCTTTTTCCTTCTGTTATGAATCTGTGGCTGTTGACATCCAGAGATATTTTTGATGTCTCTCTTGTTGCAGGGCTTCCAAAGGTTGCGAAAAATCTTTTTACGATAAGGTCATAGATTTTCTTGTCCCGTCCTATCAATCCTTTTGGCATCTCGCCTGTAGGGTGTATCGGTGGGTGGGCGTCGTCTGTCTTTTTTCCATTATTTGGCTTTAAGGCTGGCAGATTAAGGAGCAGTTTTGCTTTGTCTGTGTATTCCCTGTTCCTTGCAAGCTTTTCAAGGATTTTTCTAAATCCGAGTTTTTCATCCAATATCTGAGAACTTGTCCTTGGATATGATATGACTGCTGCTTCGTAGAGTTTCTGTGCTATCTGCTGGGTGTCTCTT
>JAUVES010000004.1 GCA_030594675.1 Candidatus Nanohaloarchaea archaeon | reverse complement strand
CATCGGTCTTTTCATAATATATGTTACAAAACCTATCTACATAACTCTTGAAAAATTCATAAAAAACAAGACAATTCCAATAGCAATAACCATCACATTTGTAATACTGATAACTGCTTTTTTCAGCATACAATTCATAACAGTTGGAATAGCTGAAACATCTACAATACTGGGCAGCCCAAGAGTATCAAATTTTCTCTCAACCCAGTATAACATAAACACATCAGACCTGCAGGCAGAAATACTCAGTAACATACACTATGACAAGATAATGATGTTTCTGGACAGGCCAAATATGGAAAATATAAATGAACTTGAAACATATTCATCACAGATAAAATATACAATAAACACTATGATAAACATACTCTTTGGCATAGGTTACATTCTTCTGCAGGTCATAATAGCATTCATGATAGCATTCTACGGCGTACGCGACAGAAAAACATTAGAGAATACAATCCTAAAATCAATACCCAAATCACATAAGCAATTCATAAAAAGGGTCATCGATGAAATAGACCTCTCACTGAACAATCTGTTCATGGGTCTTTTCTTAAACGCCGTAATTACAGGCGGGCTCGCATATATAATTTTTGTATATTTCTCAATACCATATCCTATACTGCTTGCAACAGCTACAGCAATATTCACACTGATACCAATAATAGGTGCATGGATAATATACACACCATTAAGCATATTCATGTTTTTCAGTGGAGACACGCAGAGCGCTATAACCTTCTTTATGCTCAACCTGCTCATAGTAAGCACAATACCGGACTGGATAACAAAACCGCTGATAATCGCCAGTGAAAAAAAGATGAACCTGCTTCTTGTAATGATTGGCTTCATTGGAGGAGGAGCTGCCTTTGGAGTAATAGGATTCATACTTGGCCCGATAATTATCGCAGTAGGTGTATCAATAATATATTCATTCATGCTGGAAACAAAAAATGATGAAACTATATTAACAACATAAAAACAATTAATAATATGGTTCTGGAAGCGATATTGACCAGCAGGCAGATTGAAAAAAAACCTATGGAAATGCTTATCTACAGCATTATAGTATCATCTGTTGCAATATGGTCTGCATACATAATATTTCCAACCTCAGCATCAGTAGTATTTCTCTTCCTGACAACAATAGCAATAGTCCCTGTAGTATTTGGCGCAATAAAAGATGATGAGCTGCAGGAAGAAAAAACAGAAAGGTCAATATCTCTGGGATTCTTTGACAGGCACGGTCCAATATTAAAAATATACGCCTACTTCTTCTTTGGAATAATAATCGCAACATCATTCTGGTATATGTTCCTTCCAGAAGAACAGGCAGGAGTCATGTTTGCTCTAGAGATAGAGACCACAGAAGCGCTTGGTGCCCTCAATTCAAATCATGACTTCATAAGTATTACTGCAAATAATCTCAAAGTTATGACACTTTCATTCTTCATATCTTTCATATTTGGCACAGGAGCAATCTTCATATTAAGTTGGAACGCAGCAATTGTAGGTATTTTTATTGGTAACATAGGAAAAGATCTCATAGCATATCACCCCATAACAGCATTTCTCATCGCACTTGTCCATGGTCTCACAAGTATTGCACTGCATGGCATACCGGAAATAGCTGCATATTGCATAGCAGGAATCGCAGGTGCAATATTATCAATCGGTCTGATAAGAAACCTCAAACAGGAACTGATAATAAAAGATTCTGCAAGATTATTAGCAATTTCAACAATAATAGTAGTAATTGCCGCAATGATTGAAGTTTATATAACACCTGTTTTATAATAAATATAACATAAAACACCTTACTACTATATATAGTTTTCGGTTATAATACATATCATGATAATTCCAATTCTAACAATATTTTTATTCATAATACTTACAGTCTTATGGACAATTGATACAGTCGAGACATGTGATCTTGTAAACAAGGAGGGTTTTAATGTAGAAGAGAATCCTATTGCACGATTTTTTCTGAAACTGGATAACAGGGATTTTATCTTATTCAAAATATTTGATCTGTGGATGTTAGGTACTATTCTTTTCTATATTTATCAAACAAATATCTTAGCAGCAAATTTTCTGATTTTCATATTCACACTTGTCTATACATACACCGTACTGCATAACTATCTGGTTATGAAAAAATACAGGACTGAATAAAATGAAAGCAACACCAAAAAAGATACATGACATCAGGGAAAATGCAAAGAAAAAACATAGCGTAAGATACATTCATATCTTAAAAAATACAACAGGCCATATAATGCCTTTGG
This sequence comes from Candidatus Nanohaloarchaea archaeon, assembly GCA_030594675.1. Classification (GTDB taxonomy): domain Archaea; phylum EX4484-52; class EX4484-52; order EX4484-52; family GLR71; genus GLR71. The sequence goes on along the minus strand of JAUVES010000004.1, from coordinate 15,699 downwards.
TGATATTCACAATAATTATTACAATCTTCATAAAATTTTCAATAACATTGACACCATCGCAGCAAAATATACTAATGATTATAGATAAGATTGTAATATTCATATTCACAGCAGACCTCATCACAGACTATACCTTATGCAAGTCAAAGACAGAGTTTCTGAAAAAAAGATGGTACAGCTTCATAATACTTCTCCCGCTGTTCAACATAATAGGACGCCTAGGAACTGGTTTTTTAAACATGATCCATATCGAGGAAATAATATCAAAAAGTGACAAAAGTGTAAATATGCTGAAATTTCTGGAAAATAACGCAATAAACCCTGCCCTCAAGGCAGGGCATATAACAAACATCAGCGCACGCCTTGCCAGATCATCATACATTATAGAAAGACTTAAAGGAATCTGATAATATTTCTTTCACGCTCAGTTTCAGCAAAAACTACATAAATTCCATCTGTAATATACTTTTCCAGGTTCATTTGGTGTTCACATCCTCATTTGGAATCAGATGACGATCTTCAAATCATTACCATTTGGAATATATGAACTTACAGATAAGTTCTAAAGTGAGCCCGGAGGGATTTTCATCAAAGAGACCCCAGACGCATATTAAATTCAATAATGAACAATGACTTCACACCGCAGGTGTGAATGTCATGTACGCCTCGAGGCAGTCGCCTCGCTCGGGGGAGTCCCCTTGAATTTGAACCCACGACCCTCGGATTAGAAGTCCGATGCTCTATCCAAGCTGAGCTACGAGCCCACATAAACAGTTTAAAGAGCATCTTTTTAAAGATTTATCCTTCAAGCCAGCTTTTGAAAAGCAAAGCATCATTCTCAAGCCGCGGAGATTCACATACAACAGAACAGTCAAAACCATTCTCTACTATCGATTTTGCCATCAGCCGAAAGTCTGGATCATAAATATCAAGCGGCATATGCCTCTTTTCATTCCCACCAGAATATTCCATGCACGACATATGCACATGAAACTGCTTAAGACCAGCCTCTTTTTCAAACCTGCAAAAGATATCAGTAAAATCCTTCTCCATCTTCAGCCCTCCAGAAGTAAGCGCATGTATATGTCCAAAATCAATAACAGGGCATACATTTTCACAGGATTGGCAAAGCCCGATAACCTCATCAACAGTTCCAAAAGACTTTTGCTTACCCATAGTCTCAATACCTATCAGCGCCTTAGAGGAACACATCTCACCAACCTTATCAATATTTTCCTTAATTAAGCCAAAAGCTTCATCAGGAGACCTGCCAGAATAATAGCCTGCATGAACAACAATAAGCCGGCAGCCAAGAATATCAGCAATCCTCAAAGTATCAGCAACCCTCCCAATACTAGCAGACTGAACTTCCTTCTTAAGTGAGGCAAGATTGATAAAATATGACGCATGACAGGTAAGATCAACACCAAGTGACCTAGAAAGTGATGCAACATTCTTAGCACTGTCTACATTTAAATATATATTCCTTGAAAACTGCAGTTCCATAATATCAAGATTAAGCTCCTTAAGCCGCTTGATACCAAATGAAGTGTCAGAGCCTTTAGAAGACAAAGGTATCCCTGCTATACCAATTTTTACAGCCATACAAATACTTTGCACAGAAAAGATAAATAATTCAGCCTGCAAGATGCTTGAGCGTAAGCTCAATAACAATTACAAGCGAGACAAAGACAAGAACATGCTCTGGCTTTATCTGTATTGATTCCTTATAATCATCAAAATATCTTACAAGACCGGCCGTGCTTGACGGCATTCCTGATTTTTCTTGTTTTGAAATAACATTCACCACATATATTAATATAAATGAAGAGGCGAGTAAGCCGCCTTCTGTTCTGATAGCATCAGACTAAGCGGTTAAACCTTGCTCCAGGAAGGATGCCCGTTTCACTGTCTCTCCCGGAATTTCAGCTATCGCATCATTATATTTACAGGGAGACATTCGTTTCTGCTGCATTGCCTACGCTTTCACGCACCGGCTCACACCGGTTCCACTTTATGGGGGGCGGACTTTCCTCCACAGTTAAACTGCAGTAAGCTATCCTGCCTCTTCCAATCCAAAACCTGACAAAAATACACCAGATCCGCGGTGTTGAAACCGCCAAAAGGGATTGACCTGCCTAAGCAGATAGATACATGTTAACCTGCAAGTTTTATAAAGATTTTGGCATCAAAAACATCCAACACCGCATAAACCCATAAAATATTCATAATTGGAAACAGTCGTCAAATCACCTTCAGATATACCAAGAACATCAAGAGCATAAGCAATCTTATCTTCATCATCACCTTCAACCTCAAATATATTTGTCATCTGTATTGCACTTAATATATTCTGCTTAAAAAAGGGTTTTGTATTGCAATCAGGTCTGTAAAACCTGAAAACAGTATCATAGACAAGCTCAATGCCATCATAATCCAGCACATACCTATTCTTTTCAATCCTGAGGACAGCCCTGTTCATCAGAAGAAGCGCATCTTTCACATCTTCCGTTATAAGACCCTCAAGCTCTTCCTTTTTCTTGTAAAGGCTGCTGGTGATACATTGCCCCTTAACAGTCAGATATAAATCTCCACCTGTATCACGGATGCGTACCTGTTTTCCACTTTCAAGAAAAAAATAGCCGCAGGACTCAAGATAGGTATCAACTATCCGGGAACAGTTTGCAGAAGATATATCCACATCAAAAGCATCAAAAACATATTCTTTTGAAAATACAGGATTGAACACTTTAGCCTCATTTTCAATTACCACATAATCACCTCACCTGCCTTTAATAACATCCATTATAAATTCCGCCCGCCTCTCTGCAGAGCCCATAGGCGCGATATTGACCACATTATATCCTAAAGAGCCATAGACTTCAGAAAGAAGAAAAGACAGTCTCCTAGCTTCTTGAGATGTCTCTTTTCGAAATTCAGTCTGTTCATAGAAAGGCACCTGTTCCAAAAAGAATACACAGTCATAACCACCATTCTTACTTGATTTTAAAAGATAGTCTGACGGCGTATTACCATCATAAAGATTATAAGCGATATTGTCAGGTATGGCACGGTCAAGAAAACACAGCCTATCACCTTTGATAGTTTTTTCCGCCTCAATCTGCCGTCTGATAAGCTCCTTCTGAAATTCCTGCCTCCTGACAGCATTCCATGGCACCATATCCCCCTTATATTTAAGCTGCTCATCTATTATCTGCCCAGCCATTTCAGGCATCACATCATATCCAAGCTCCAATATAAGATTCACCAGAGTAGTTTTACCTGATGAAGGGCCACCAGAAATCACATATTTTGCCATAATATCACCCCCCACATCTCACCAATCAACAATATCTCATAAGTCACTAAGTAAAATCAAAACCTAATTTCTCAAGCTCACCACGCCAGTACTCAAGTATCTTATTTTCATCCAGAAGAAGATCCCTATCAGCCATATCCCCTGCAACCTTACCAATCACAGATGCTTCTTCAGGATACAACCACGGTACCCGCTTAATTATCTCAGACACATCATAATAACCAAGCTTAAGCAAATCATCTTCAATCTTCACAACACCGACCATTTCAAGATACGCAACATCAGACAAAATTTCCTGACTAAGAGGTCCGTCACCAATAGGTAAAAAAACATAATCCTCCATAACCCCCTGCTTCTGGCATTCCCACACAGCCATATTCACAGAACGCGTATTTACCTTACCATAAGGCTTCAACATCTCACTCAGGAGATACACCATCTTATAAGATCTCATTGTAAATCACATCCACATCACATACTTCCCTACCCGATATATATGACCCGATAAGGTATCCAATATTAGATAATTCACTCATTCAAAAACACCATTGCAATTTAAAATACAAAAGGTCCGCAATAGATACAGGACAGCAGAAAGATATATATATTCTATATATAAAATATATATTATATCTAAAAATATATAAAAAGACAAAGTGAAAAAAAGATGAAGCGAAAGATAATAAAACTGGGCGACTCATACGCAATATCCCTGCCAAAAAGCTGGATAAAGAGATATAACCTAAATAAATCAAAAGAGATAAACATAGAAGAGAACACCGATGGAACCTTAAACATCACAGCAGAAAAAACAGATATAGAATATACAGAAAAAACGATACATATAGAAAAAGAAGAACCTATGGCAAAGATATACGCAAAAGCATACAGAGCATACATACAAGGCTTCAGAAAGATAATCCTATCAGGACATCTTGACAGGAAACAGTTTGAAGTCGTAAGCGAAATCCAGAAAAATCTGACAGGTCTTGAGGTCATAGAACAGTCTGAAAAAAGAATAATACTGAAAGACTTCATACATCTTGAAGATGCAGACACAGAAAAATTCACAAGCAATATATTCAACTACCTTATAGGAATGGCAACAGAAATAACAGACAATATAGAAAGAGGGACAGAGATTGGCGACAAAGTAAGAGATATGGACACAGCTATTGACAGGACAGCAAACCTGATCTTCCGATGCATAAGCCTTGCACTGATTGACTCAGCCTATATGAAACAAACAGGAAAAACCCCGCACGAACTAATAATCACCTCAAGAATAATAAAAAACTTAGAAAAAATAGGCAACATACTTGTCGGAATAAGTTACTATACAAACAAAAAGCAGACGCCAAGGATGAAAGAATATGGATACCCACTCTTCAGAAAAGACATGAGGCTGGAAAGATACACAACAGAATTTCTAAACGATTGGACAGCATATATAAAAGATATACGAGATGCACTTTTCAATAGAAAAACAGACAAAGCAATATCCATATACACAGCCAGAAGGTCAAGAAAGACCATGGACATCATCTTCGGGATGGAAAACAAGCTTAAGCATAAGCACAAAGACATAGACACAGAGCACATAGCCAAGCTGGAAAGCCATTTCGAGCCAATGATATCACTAAGTTACGACATAGCAAAAGACATTATAGTGCTTTAGTTTTCATCACAGACAAAAACACACCAAAAAACAAAAGATTTTTAAATTACCCCGTAGTATTAAATAAGTAGTATTCATACTACACAATGGTGAAAATATGCAGAACCTGACTGATTCTTCCAAAACTGACCAAAAAATTAAAGACTACCTAAAGGAAAACATAGAACCGATCAACAAAAAGATTGAAGAATATTTTCCAAGAAAGATAGACGACAAATTTATGGAATGGGTTGACGGCCCAGCAAGATACGAACATGATAAAAATGCAATCCAGAAAGGTGTCATAGACCCTATGTGGGAACTTCTGGACCGCGGAGGCAAAAGATGGCGCCCGGCACTATCACTTCTTATAGGAGATATATTTGGAATAGACAAAGACGAAATGCTTGATTATGCAATAATCCCTGAGATTATCCATAACATGACGCTCATGGTCGATGATATAGAAGATGATGCAAAAGAAAGAAGAGGTAAACCACCGATACACGAACTCTTTGGTGCAGATGTTGCAATAAATGGAGGTAACGCATTATATTATTTTCCATTAAAGATTATAGAAAGAAATATCACAGACCCCTTGAAAAAATTACAGCTATATGAAGCATACAACCAGGAAATGATACATGTATCACTTGGTCAGGCCATGGACATATCCTGGCACAATGGTGAAAATGAAGACATAACAGTCAACCAGTATCTCCAGATGTGCGCATACAAGACTGGATCGCTCGCAAGGTTAGCAGTCAGGATACCAGCCATATTATCATCTGACAGCACACCAGAACTGGAAGATACAATAGCTAGATACATAGAATCTGTCGGTGTAGCATTCCAGATAAAGGATGACGTACTTGACATTACAGATTACGAAAAATTAGGAAAAGTATACGGAAATGACATACACGAAGGAAAAAGAACTTTGATGGTTGTCTATGCACTTGAAAAAGCCAAAGAGGAGGGTAACGAAACTAACAGAAGAACACTTATAGATATCCTCAATAAGCACACAGAAGATAAAAAAGAGATAGATGAAGCAATAAAAATTATATATGAATACAAAGCAATCGAATATGCACAAGACGTAGCAAAAGATATAGTAGATAAGGCATGGAATGAAGTAAACCTATATCTGCCAGACTCAGATAAGAAAACAATGCTCAAAGATTTCGCAGACTACATGATAAACCGAAATCACTAAACAATTCAGTTAACAGAAAAAGGCACAACCTCGCACATCACATCAAGCATCTGCTTCCTTGTCTCATCAATATTTGAATAATCACAGTTAATTTCACGAAGCTTCTCAGTAACATCTGCCAGTCCTAAAACATCAAAGATCCAGTTAGCAAAATCATTAGACCCCTCCTTCATATGAAAGCCAATAATACTTGCATCCATACTCTTAAACAGATGTATAAACTCCAGCATATTCCTTGCAACAAGCCCGGTCGGTGCATAATTATCAGAAAGGAAATAGAACTCCTTGCCTGAAGGAACATCGGAGAACATCTTCACAAAATAACTGTCTTCAAAACTCTTGAGTCTCTTATCCATAGCTTCCATACGCTCAAGAATAGCTCCCTCATCACCGTTAGCCTTACCTAGAGACGACTCAATTTCAGCTACCTTTGAATATAAATCATCAGACTTCTTGGAAACCTCATCAATCCCTGAAGTATTAACCTTCACCTGATCATGTTCAGACAGCCTCTTATTGAGCTGATCAACAGATTCACATATAGAACCGACTTCATTGCGAAGTGAAGATACATCATTTTCAAGAGATTCAGAAGCAGTTGAACGTACATCCTGTATCTTATCGCGTACACTCTTTATCTCCTTCTTTGCAGTTTCCTTATCCATAAATTTCTCAAGATCATCATTTATTACATTGACCTGGCCCAGCAGTTCATTTGCAGACATTTTTTGCTTTCCAGAAATAGCAGAAAGCTTTTTCTCATAATCAGACAGCTTATACTTTAATTCAGGGAATGAAGACTTTACAGCACCAATCTCATCCCTTACAGAAGAGATATGATTCTTAAGCAGATCATTATACTTGGACTCACTCTGCAGATTCTCCCGCCTAACAGATTTTCGTAAATCCACAATGTAAGATTTCAGCCGTAAGAGTGCTGTGTCAGATATTTTGTTCTGTGAAAGGAAATCACTGCTAAGACTATCTATATCAGAATTAAGAAGATTTATTTTCTCAATAACATCCAAAACATCCATTTTCCCCGCATCTGCAACTTTCTTAAGGCGCACATCATGGACAGCCAGTTTTTTCTTAAGAACAGGTACTTTACTAGATACAGAATTAATCTCTTTCCTTATCTCAAAGACCCTATCCTTTAAAGAACTGTTAAACTCAGATTCCATAGTCTTTATAACAGACCGTATTCCATCAATCTCTTTCAATGTGCCTGCTTCCTGCAATGAAAGTTCCTTATCTATAACATTAATCTTATCAAAGACCTGCTTGATATCCACTTTTTCCTTCTTTGAAAGCTTTTCAAGAGCCATTGCATCAGCAAGTATCTTAGACTTCACCATAGGGATTGCATCAGACATCTTCACAAGCGACTTAATGATATAGCTGATATTTGCCTCAACTCTTTTCTCAAGCCCGTTCGTATTATCGATACTATCCTCTATCAATTCCTTCTTTGTCTTGCTGATAAGAGTTTTCAGCTCATTTATACCCTTTTTAGACACCTTAGCTTCCTTGTCAAGATAAGCGTCAATATCTCTAAGCCGTGAAAATACTGCAGATATATCAAGGCTTTTGTCCCTGAGATCTCTCCTGAGTGCATCAATCCTGTAATCTGAAGAGATAAAACGATTTTTAAGTCCGACCATCTGCGATACAACAGTCTCTATAGACTTATCAATACTCAATGCCCTTGCTTCAAAAGAGCCTTCAAGATTCTTATCTCCTTTTTCCTGCTTTCTGACCAGAGTTTTCTGCACCGACTTTATACTATCTTTCAGCTTGTCAAAATATTCTCTTGATTTTTTTTCTTCAACAGAAAGCTCAGAATTTGCCTGATCAACTGCAGACAAGACATCAGCCACACTCTCTCTCAAAGAAGATACATCAACCTTCTCTTTGGAAAGGATAGACTTAAGGCGTAATGAATGCTTTGAAAGAGTTTTCTTGATTGAAGGGAACTTAGAAGACATCTCAGCAATCTCCTTCTGGAGACTCTCACCCTGCAGTTTAAGGGAAAGCTGGACATCCTTATCCCCAGCCTCCTGTTTCTGTACCAAAGTTTTCTGGACAGATGAGATATTATCTCTCAACTTCTCAAAATATTTCCTTGATTTTTTCTCTTCAGCATGGATTTCAGAACTTGCCTTAACAACTGCAGACAGAACATCAACCATATCATTCCTAAGAGAAGATACATCTGTATTCTCCTTGGAAAGAATAGAGTTAAGACGCAATGAATGCTTTGAAAGAGTTTTTTTGATTGAAGGGAACCTAGAAGTTATCTCAGCAATCTCTTTCTGGAGACATTCACCCTGTAGCTTAAGAGCAAGCTGGACATCCTTATCCCCCACCTCCTGTTTCTGCACAAGAGTCTTCTGGACAGATGAAATATTATCTCTCAATGTTTCAAAATAGTCCCTTAATTTCCCTTCTTCACCATGCAGTTCAGAAATAGTCAGGCCGACAACAGCAGTGACATCAGCAACACTATCACCAAGTTTGGAAACATCAATCTTCTCCTTAGATAAAATAGACTTAAGGCGCAATGAATGTTTTGAAAGCGCTTTCTTAAATTGCGGGAAATCAGAAGACAGGCGGTCAATCTCTTTCTGAAGACTCTCACCCTGCAGCTTAAGAGAAAGCTGGACATTTTTATCCCCGGCCTCCTGCTTCTGCACAAGAGTCTTCTGGACAGATGAAATATTATCTCTCAATGTTTCAAAATTATCCCTCAATTTACCTTCTTCACCATGAAGCTCAGAAATTGTATGACCAAGAGCAGCACTGACATCAGCAACACTATCACCAAGTTTGGAAACATCAATTTTCTCCTTAGATAGGATAGACTTAAGGCGCAATGAATGCTTTGAAAGCGCTTTCTTAAACTGCGGGAAATCAGAAGACAAGCGGTCAATCTCTTTCTGGAGACTTTCACCCTGCAACCTGACAGTAAGAAGCACATCTTTGTCCCCGGCCTCCTGCTTCTGCACCAAAGTCTTCTGGACAGATACAATATTACCCCATAATTTCTCAAAATATGCTTTTGATTTACCTTCCTCACCATGAAGCTCAGAAATTGTATGGCCAAGAGCAGCACTGACATCAGCAACACTGTCACCAAGTTTGGATACATCAATCTTCTCCTTAGATAAGATAGACTTAAGGCGCAAAGAATGCTTTGAAAGCGCTTTCTTAAACTGTGGGAAATCAGAAGACAGGCGGTCAATCTCTTTCTGGAGACCTGCACCCTGCAACTTGACAGTAAGAAGCACATCTTTATCCCCTGCCTCCTGCTTCTGCATCAAAGTCTTCTGGACAGATAAAATATTATCTCTCAACTTATCAAAATAAGCCTTTGACTTTTTCTCTTCACCCTGAAGTTCAGAACTTGCCTGATTGACTGCAGATAAGACATCAGCAACACGATCACCAAGCCTGGAAACATCAATCTTCTCCTTTGAAAGAATAGACTTAAGGCCTAAAGAATGTTTTGAAAGCATCTTCTCAAGAGCAGGGAACCTTGAAGAGACTTCAGTAATATCTTTTTGGAGACTTTCACCCTGAACTCTAAGATCCGAGCGCAGGTCGAATCTTACATCATATATTTTAAAGCGAAGATTCTTAAGCTTCTTATTATAATCTGCTTTCTGCACAGAAAGGCCCTTTTCAACAGCATTCACATCAGTATTTAGATTATCTACAAGCGACAGCACAGAAGAAATATCTGTTTTCTCATTCAATCTTATCTGCTTCAGCGAACCTTCATGCCTGGAAAGCGACTGCCTTATACCTGGTATAAAGTCACCGACCCTGGTTATTTCATCATGGACAATAGACATCTTATTCTTTACATCCTCTTCAAGATGATCAATATCAGTGCAATGCTTCTTGAACAGTTCCCGTCGCATATCAGCTATAGACACTTTTAACCTGTCAATCTTCTTAGATGATTCAACATCTTCCTGATAAAGCTCAGCTTCAAGTGACTTAAGAAGAGCACCAAGACCCTTTATATCAAGCTTCTCCTTACCAAGCATCATCTCAAGCTCTTTTCTGTCCCTGTCAAGACTTTCCTTAAGCACAGGTATTTTGGAAGACACAGAATCAATAAGATCATGAAGAGAGACTGCCTGCTTTTTCATATCTTTCTCAAGAGCAGACCTTGAATTATTCAACTTATCATGAAGAGCATCCATATCTTTTTTACTGGATGTCTCATCCTCAGAAACTTTTTTATCTACAGCAGAAAGCTCCTTGGCAACTGAAGCTAAAGTCGATTTCAGCAGCATGACATCAACCTTCTCAGTACCGGAAAGCTTGGATATCTTCTCCTTCATAGACAGCAGCTTATCCTTCAATACAGGTATGGAAAAAGCGACAGAATCAATATCTTTTGAAAGCTTATCAGCTCTGGAAGATACAAGCTTTGCCAGCCCGTCATAATCTGTTTTTTCCCTGGAATCAAGAGAAAAATAAAGTGACTCAACATGTTTCTTAAGCCCGTCTATACCCTTCGCATTCTCAGATGCAGACGCAGAAGATTGCTTGGAAATAAAATCCAGCGTATCTGAAAGAGTATCAAGCTTATCAAGAGATGATGATATATCAGACTCTTCCCTTCTGGATAATTCAATAAGTGATTTATCAACAGATGAGAGCTTCACAGATATGCCAGGAATCTTGCAGTCAACAGCTTTCACTTCAGACCTCACAAGAGATATGCTTCGTCTCATATTGGAAAGCATAGCATTGTTCATATCCCTTACATGAAATCGCACTTCTACAAGATTATCATGGGCCTGCCTCTCAAAGCCAGTAAGCTCAGATGCCAGCCCGTCAAGCCTGGTAGAAAGCGTCTTTGTATCAAATACTTCCTTTTCAGTAAGCATGCTGATATCTCTCGCATGAGACTTTAGAGCACCTTCAAGCCCTGGAATTTCACTTTCAACAGAACTTATCCTCTTGGCAAGATCTTTTGCGCGCACCTGTATATCAGCACGAAGAGAATCCCTTACAGAATCAATACGCCTGCTAAGAGAATCCACCATAGCATAAGATTTCGTCTCATCATCCTTAAGTTCTTCATGGAAATTCTTAAGAGTGCTTGAAAGTTTCTTTACATCATACCCCTCAGTCCTGACTGCTCTGTCAAGGGCAGAATCTACAGAACTCAATTTATTGCTAAGCTCAGGAACATCGGAAGAAAGCTGGTTCACATCAGACTTAAGAGAGCCGATCTTATCCATAAAGCCTTTTCCAAGCGATGACACATCTCTCTTCTCCTTGGCTCCAAGTTCATTGCGTATCTCTATGATACGTGATTTAAGATGCGTTATCTTCTTAAGAGATGCTTTGTCATCCTCCGCAACTCTGGATGAAAGAAGTACAAGATCACTGGAAAGCTCTGAAAATTTGTCAAGAAGATCCTTTGTATCAGATTTTTCATCAGCCGACAACACTTTTAGCTCAGAGCTGTACTTTGACAGATCACTGCGAAGATAAGGTATTTTTGAAGACACAGCATCTATCTCTTTCTGGATAACATTCACAGAATCCTTGACTGATTGATTCACAAGAGAAAACTTTCTGGAACTCTCTGCCCTGAGATGGTCAACAAGAGAAAGTACATTATCACGAAGCTCAGCAACAGATTTTGCAGACATCTCATCATGCACAGACTGCCGCCTTTCAATCCCGTCAATTTCAGATGCAAGCCCTTCAAGCCTTCCTGCAAGCAGCCTTACATCAAAGCTTTCCTGCTTTATTGCATCAGCAAGACCAGAATCATGTTTGAGTAGCCTGTCTTTCATGACAGGTATGCTTGTGCTAAGTTTCTCTATATCACCTCTCAGAGATGAGACATTCTGCCTGACTTCATCATCAATGACATTAAAATCTTCCTTATGCATCTTTCTTAGATCCCTGTTGACATTCTCAATCCTGTCCTTGAGCACATGTATATTAGATGAATATACAGTTTCTTCACTCTCAAGAGCAGAGGATAGCTTTTCAAGGTTCCCTGTAAATTTTTGGGCAGATACTTTCTGGGAATCCATCATCTTCCTAAACTGCCTTTCATGTACTGAAAGCTTATTGCGCAGATGCGGAAGATGTATAGTGACAGACTCAATATTCCTTCTCACAAGGTCAGACTGCGACTTAAGGCTCTCATTGAGAGAGACCTCCATCTTGGAAACCCTGTTCTTAAGGTCAAGAACAAGCACTTTATGTGCATCACCAAATTTTTTCTCAAGCCTGATAACATCAGCTTTAAGAGATATCAGTTCAGCTGTTATCTTCTGAACATCAAGGCTTTCAGTAGCGATTAAATCTTTAAGATCCCTATCATGAGACCCAAGCATTTCCTGCATATCAGGAATTGTTCTGTTTATGATGTCTATCTTTGCAAGAATATCTATAACAGACGATTTCATCCTCTTCTCAGTATCTGCTCTTGATGATACAATTGTATGGCGAAGCACCTTTATCCTTCTGACAGTAAGCTTTTCCTCCCTGTCAAGGTCCTTAGATACAGACAGGAAAGACTTCTGCAGTGCAGATATATCTTCAGTCACATGCAGTATATCTGCCTTCTCAGAAACTTCCATCCGAGACATCATCTTTTCATGCACAGATATCTTAGACTTGATACGCGGAAGAGCTTTCTTGACAGGATCCAGTTCCTTTCTAAAGTCATGAATTTTCTCATTAAGCTTGCTATGAAGCTCTTCAGCAAGAGCATCATGATGCTTATCAAGATGCACTCTGATAGAAGATATGCTCCGTTTAAGAGCTTTGACCCTCTTGGATGTCTCGCCCCGTTCACCATCAAGACTTTTCGAAAGCGCTTCAAGGTCATGGGCCAGTGAATCAAATTTTCCTGCAAGCGCAGTCACATCAAGTTTCTCAGACTCAATAAGGTTCTTTATCCCTTTTTCATAATTAGAAAGCCTGTTTTTCATAGGAAGAATATTTCCGGAAAGCCGAAGCACATCTTTACTTAATATAGTAGTCTTGCAGTCAAGAGCATTGGCAGCATCTTCCTTAAGCTTGGCAACTCTCTTCTCTAGAGCTTCATCATGATGCTCATCATCTTTAAGCCTGTTCTCAAGAGTCTCTATTTTCTGCACCACCCTGCGAAGCTTCAGTGCCTGTGTCTTCTCATCTTCAGTAAGATGCTCTTTAAGTTCAGCAAACCTGGAATCATCAGGTAGAGCCTCCGGCCTATGTTCAGTATGTATATCACCCTTCACAGCACCATGTTCTTTAAAATCATGCAGATCTTTCTGAAATTCCTCAAGAAGCTTGAAAAACATAGAATTCACATTAGTCTGCGAATCAACATGCTCAGAGAATCTGGAAAGCATCTCCTCAATCCTTGCCTGATTCTTATAGATCAGTTGATTTATATCATCCCTTCCATCCTCGGAAGAGCCTGACGACCCGGAAGAAATACCTTGTTGCAACATAATTTATAAATTAGTTGCAGGAAGTACATATAGATTTCTGTTTCACAATGCAATCCACCTGCAAAAATAGATTCTAAAAAAATATATATACTCTTGCTCTCTAAATATATAACCATGAAAAAATTCAAAAAATGCAATGAAGATGATGACCGAAGCGGCCTGTTCATACCTGCCGGGATTTTCATAGGCATGGGTGTAGGTTTTATGACTGACCAGCTGGTTGGAGGGCTCTTCCTGGGCATGGGATTTGGCTTTTTAGGCATGGCTATAAGCAGAATAAAAGAAAAAAAGATAAAACAGCCTAAAAAGTAAAGAGTGTCAGAATCACCAATAATCCTAAAGGATTAATCTCTTTGCTCCTTCCAGGTTATCAAAATCCAATATTTTAAATGTACCTATCAGAAAAACTGCCGCAATCAGTACATATACTTTTCCCCGATATATCCCAGATCCTCATTTATATGCCTGCGCATAATCTTCCCGATAGACTCAACATCAGCCCTCGCAGCCTCGGATAAAAAAGGAATAACCTCTTTTTTAACATGATATATTACTTCCTGTGGCAATGAAAAAGTTGAGCTCATGCTTCCATAAGGCAAGACAGACTTAAAGGTCAAATAAAGGCCAGCTTTAGGATACGGACCGTCAGGCCCATCCAGATATACAATATGATAGCCTATCATCCTACTGATTGACGCTATCACATCAGGATCTATATCCTTATCAGATAACACCGACTCTTTCTCAAAATAATCCCATGCAGCTGTTTCAAAAGAATTCCTGCCACCCTTAAAATCCTGGTACTTAATTCTCCCTGCATCCCTGCCAAGATATTCCAGTGTTCCGTTCACGACCTCAGACAGGATAAACTCCTCAATGGTCGGCAGCATAAAATCATCCTCAGTCGTAGCCTCAATCGTAGAATAATAAAGAAGCGCCTGTAAAACATCCCTGTCATATCCCATATCTTCAATGCTAAAACCAGCCATCCAGATAACCTCCTGTCCTGTAAGACATAAAATAAGTAAGAAATAACAGAAGGATATATATACTATATATAAAATATATATTATTCAAAAAAATATATAGAAAAAATACAAAAAATATAATTGGCCTGATTTTCAAATGTTCCTGTCTCTCAGATATATAACCCTTACTTCATAAAGAGATTTATATATTACTCACAAAACATAACCTTTTGCATCCTCAATTAAACCAAACCCAGAACCTAATTTACTTGTATCAATTTCGCAATTTTCTATAGATATATCAGTAACCTCACTCAAGTATTCAATATAAGTAAAAGTGCCTATTTTTTCAAATGTAAATTTATGCAAAGAATAAGACTTTAAAGAAATGAAAACTTTCCCTTTATTTGCCGTAATTATCCATCGTGGATTCTTTTTCCCGAATTTCTTTATAGTTAAATCTTTGAAAATATATTTTTTATCTTTTGTATTATCATAAAATTGCAATGATGAATGTAATTTATGATTAAATTTTGACAGTTCTATTCTTGGCTCAAAATAAGTTAATATAGAACCATTTGAAAATACAATTCTCCCCCAATACCAGGGAATAAAAGGACCAACCACGACAACTTTTTGGACATAGCATTTCCCTGTGAATTTTTTTCCATTTAACATTCCTGTAAAATCAAAATACAGGTTTATTGAAGCAAAACCGACAAATGACTTAAAATGGCTGCCAAACTCAAAAGACTTTGAATTGTGTTCTGGTTTTGTTATTTTAATATCAATAATCTTTTTGTTTTTTTTAAAGATATTGAGAGAATAATTAGGAAACTCCCCTTTGTAACTTATCTTACCTTGTTTATCAAAAGCCATAATGTTGTTAGGATTCATTGATATCGAACTTTCACCATCCAATATCAGCTCTTTTTTATCATCATAACACCAGACAGTCATATAACCATTTCTCTCTTTATATTTTCTGCATCTCACTTTCTTTTGATTAATTTTTATGGTCTCGGAACTATCTCCAAACATCACAAGGA